>JAUSEJ010000825.1 GCA_030650265.1 Dehalococcoidia bacterium
AATGATTGGCGGTTATGCTATCGGTGCACCCTACGGCTACATTTACTGCCGGGCCGAATATCCTCTGGCTCTCCGCCGCATGCGCATTGCCATCAAGCAGGCTGAAGAGAGGGGATACCTGGGCAAGAACATCTTTGGGACGGACTTCAGCTTTGAAGTTCAGATCAAGGAAGGGGCAGGCGCTTTCGTCTGCGGCGAGGAAACGGCCCTAATGGCCTCGATCGAGGGCAAGCGCGGCATGCCTCGCGCCCGTCCGCCTTTCCCTGCCGTGGCCGGTCTTTGGGGCAAGCCTTCGAATATCAATAACGTGGAGACCCTCGCCAGCATTCCCGATATAGTTCTTCGAGGCGGGGCCTGGTACGCCGGTATCGGTACGGAAAAAAGCAAGGGCACCAAGGTATTTGCTCTGACTGGCAACATAGCCAATAGCGGTCTCGTCGAGGTGCCGATGGGCATCAAGTTGCGGGACATTATTTTCGAGATCGGCGGCGGAATTCCCAAAGGCAAGCGCTTCAAGGCGGCCCAAACCGGTGGCCCCATAGGCGGCTGCTTGCCCTCAAGTCTTCTCGACCTCTCGATCGACTACGAGTCGCTGTCTGCAGAAGGCTGTCTAATGGGAAGCGGCGGTTTGGTTGTGATGGATGAGGATAGCTGTATGGTCGACGTGGCCAAGTTCTTCCTTGGCTTCGCCCAGAGCGAGTCGTGCGGAAAATGTATTCCCTGCCGCGTCGGCACGAAGCAGATGCTTGACATCCTTGAAGACATTACTTGCGGCCGGGGAAAGATGGAAGATCTGGACCTCCTATTGGAGATTGGTCAGACCGTCTGCAACGGATCGCTCTGTGCGCTTGGCGGCGGCGCCTCGAATCCGGTCTTTAGCACCATCAAACATTTCCGCGGGGAATACGAAGCGCACATAAAGAAGCACAAGTGCCCGGCGGCCGTGTGCCGGGGCCTGGTGTCGGCGCCCTGCAGCCATACCTGTCCTGCCGGGATCGACATCCCCCGCAAAATCCGCTGCATATCGGCGGGAGATTTCGAAGGGGCGCTGGCTGTAGTCCTGGAAAGCAATCCCTTGCCGACAATCTGCGGCCGTGTTTGCTTCCACCCCTGCGAGACGAAATGTCGCCGGGGACAGGTTGACCAGCCGATCGCCATCAACGCCCTTAAGAGGTTTGTGACGGAAAAGGCGGGAAGCCTGGAGCTAAGTTCAGTGGTCGCCGGACCTCCCACGGGCAAGAAGGTAGCGGTCGTTGGCTCTGGCCCGGCCGGTCTGACCGTGGCCTACTACCTGGGGCGCAAAGGTCACAGTGTTACCATTTTCGAGGCCCTACCCGAGGCGGGTGGAATGCTGAGAGTGGGGATTCCCGAATACCGTTTACCCAAGGAGCTTCTGGAGTGGGAGATCAGCCGCATCAAGAAGCTCGGCGTTGAGATAAAGACAAACAGCAAGGTGGATTCCGCTGAGTCGCTGTTCAAGCAGGGCTTTGATGCCGTCTTCCTTGGGCTTGGCGCCCATAAAGGCCAGAAGATGGGCGTGGAAGGGGAGGATAACAACCCTCGCGTCGTCGATTGCGCCTCGTATCTCCGAGACGTGGCATTGGGCAAGAAGGTTGACCTGGGCGAGAGAGTGGTTGTGGTTGGGGGCGGCAATGCTGCCATCGATGCGGCGAGAACGGCGAAACGTCTCGGGGCGAAGACCGTTACCCTTGTCTATCGACGGACACGGCAGGAGATGCCCGCCCTGGAAGCGGAAGTTTGCGAATGCCTAAGCGAGGACGTGGAGATGAGGTTTCTTGCCAATCCCACGCGGATCGCTTCGAATGGCCGGGGCTTGAAGGTGGAGTGCATCCAGATGAAGCTTGGGCAGACGGACAATACCGGTAGAAGGCGGCCAGAGGCCATCCCGGGCAGCGAATTTACGATCGAGGCTGATGCCGTCATCGCCGCAATCGGTCAATCGAGCGATGTTCCGGCGGGTATGAATGTACCTACCGGCAGAGGTGGCGTAATTCAGGTTGACCCCGATACCTTCGCTGCCCCGAAGGCGGGAGTTTTTGCCGGGGGCGACATCGTTCTTGGCCCATCGTCGGTGATTGAATCCATCGGCCAGGGCAAGGAAGCAGCCATTTCCATTGATAAATATCTTGGTGGCGACGGGAACATCAAGGAAGTAATCGCGCCAGAGAGTGCGGGGCGTAAGAGGCTAGGTGCCACCGAGGCCGAGGCGGGAGCGCTCCGGCACGAGATGCCCTGCCTGGCTTGTGCCGCGCGAGATGGCTTCGGCGAAATCGAAACCGGCTTTGACGAGGAAACGGCGATTGCCGAGGCCAGGCGCTGTCTGGAGTGCGACCTCGAAGAGTAAGACTCACGACGCAGCGACACAGGAGGTATATGTGGATACCGTTAGCATAACTATAGATGGGAAACAGGTTGCGGCGAGGCGGGGCGCTACGGTTCTTGAGGCGGCCCAAGAGGCCGGTATATACATACCCACCCTCTGCCATCATCCTGACCTGAAGCCATTTGGCGCCTGTCGTATGTGTCTCGTGCAAATAGAGAAGATGCGCGGGTTTCCGGCCTCCTGCACTACTCCTGTTGGTGCGGGCATGGTGATTGACGCAAGCAGCGAGTCGATTCAGAATCTGCGCCGCCAGATCCTTGAGTTGATGTTGGCCGAGCATCCTCATGCCTGTTTGATGTGCTGGAAGCGGGAGCGTTGCGGGCCAACAGATACCTGCCTTCGTCAGGTGGCTGTGGATGATCGTTGCGTCATCTGTCCCAAGAACCAACGCTGCGAACTTCAGCAGGTGTCTGACTTCCTTGGGATTACGGAAGTTCGTATGAGGCCCTTCCGAAGACAGCGGGATATCGATCGGAATCCCTTGTTTGAGCGCGATCACGACCTATGCATTTTGTGTGGCAGATGCGTGCGGGCGTGTCAGGATATTCGTAATGTGGGGGCAATCGATTTCATATATCGTGGCCACCGGACGATCATTGGTACTCCCTTTGAGAGGCCGATGGAACAAACCAACTGCGAGTTCTGTGGAACCTGCGTCGATTTCTGTCCGACAGGCTCCCTCCGTGAGAGAGCGCTCCCGTTTGCCGGCGTGGCGGAACGGGAGGTCAGGACAGTCTGCCCGTACTGTGGCGTCGGCTGCGGGCTGGTGTTAGAGATAAAGGGAGATCAGGTAATTAGGGTGCGGGGCGACAGAGAGAAATCCGTCAACGATGGCCAACTCTGTGTTAAGGGCAAGTTTGGGGCAACTGAGTTTGTTCACCATAAGGATCGTTTGACGACGCCGCTTATCAAGAAAGACGGCAGGTTTGTCGAGGCGTCGTGGGATGAGGCTCTCGGCCTTGTCGCTGGCAAGTTCAAGGAATTTCGGGAAACGCCGCACGAGTTTGCCGTAATATCCTCGGCAAAATGCACCAACGAGGAGAACTATGTATTCCAGAAGTTTGGCAGAGCGGTGATGGGGACAAACAACGTGGACCATTGCGCCCGCCTCTGTCACTCTCCGACGGTGGCCGGCCTCGCCGCCGCGATTGGCAGCGACGCCATGACGAACTCTATCAAGGAGTTCGCCAAGTCCAAGTGCCTTCTGGTCATAGGGTCCAATATCACGGAGAATCACCCGATAATCGGGCTAGAAGTGAAGAAGGCCGTCCGGAAGGGTGCTAAACTTATCGTCGCCAACCCGAGGCGGATCGAACTCTGCGGCTTTGCCGATGTCTGGTTGCAGCAGCGTCCGGGCACAGACGTGGCCTTACTGGCAGGAATCATGAAGGTCATCTTCGCTGAAGGTTTGCAGAATGATGCATTTGTCGTCGAGAGATGCGAAGAGGTCGAGACCCTCAAGGAATCTTTGGCATCGATGGATATGGACAAGATCGCCGAGATCACTGCGGTGCCCGTGGAGATGATTGTCGCGGCGGCGAGAATGTATGCCACCAACAACCCGGCAGCCATTCTCTACACGTCCGGAATAACCCAGCACACTCACGGTACCGACAATGTGCTGGCCATTGCCAATCTTGCAATGCTTACCGGGAACATCGGCAAGGAAGGAGCAGGGGTTAATCCTCTGCGAGGTCAGAACAACCTTCAGGGCGCTTGCGATATGGGTTCGCTCCCTGACGTCTACACCGGATATCAGAGAGTGCAGGATCAGCAGGTTAAGGCGAAATTCGAGCAGGCTTGGGGGGTAGATCTCAAAGATCAGGAGGGCCTGACTCTTCCCGAAATGTTCGAGGCTGCTCATAATGGTAAGGTTAGAGGGATTTATCTTATCGGAGAGAACCCGGTCTTGAGTGATCCAGATGCCAGTCATGTGGAAGAGGCCATTAAGAAATTGGACTTCTTCGTGGTGCAGGACATCTTTCTCACGGAGACGGCGAAACTGGCCGATGTCGTGCTGCCCGCGGCGTCCTACGCTGAAAAGGACGGGACTTTCACTAACACCGAGCGTCGAGTGCAGTTGCTGCGGAAAGCTTTTGAGCCGGTGGGAAGTGCCAAAGCCGATTGGGAAATAACCTGCGAGATTGCCAGGCGAATGGGGGCAAAAGGTTTCGACTTCGGCTCTGCTTCCGCGATAATGGCCGAGATCGCTAGACTGACCCCAAGCTATGGGGGCATCAGCCACGAGCGGCTGGATGCGGAGGGTGGATTGCAGTGGCCATGCCCGACAATGGATCATCCGGGTACGCCCATCATGCACAAGGAGGAATTTGCCTCGGGCAAAGGTAAATTCACGCCAGTTAAGTACAGACCGCCAACGGAGGAAACCGACGAAGAGTATCCAATGGTCCTTACCACGGGACGAATCCGCTTCCACTATCATACTGGAACGATGACCCGCAGAGTCAAGGGGCTCGACGCGATCCGCCCCGAGGAGTTGGTGGATATCAACCCGATTGACGCTGCGAAACTTGGCATTAGAGATGGCGATATGGTGAAAATCTGCTCCCGACGTGGTCAGTTGGAAGTAAAGGCTCAGGTAACTTCGCACGGTGCCCCCGGAGTTGTCTTCATGACTTTTCATTTTGCTGAAGCGGCGGTCAATGTTTTGGTTGGCTCGGCTCTGGATCCCGTGGCCAAGATCCCCGAGTACAAGGTCTGCGCCGTGAAGGTCGAGAAGGTGGTACCGGCCCCGGTGAAGGAAAGCGAAGCGGTTTCAGCGAGATAGATTCGGACTTTTGATATCAACGAGAGAGGACTAAGGCAATTGTATAGGATCTTGGAGAGAGAGGACCTGACCGATACTATTCACGTGTTCAAGATCGACGCTCCGGCCGTGGCCAAGAAGGCGAAACCTGGTCAGTTCGTCATCCTTCGCGTCTCTGAGGAGGGCGAGAGAATACCACTCACCATCGCCGATTTCGATCGCAAGGCCGGAACAATCACCGTGGTCTTCATGGAAGTTGGCAAGACGACGATGGAGATGGCCAAGCTTGGCGTGGGCGATTGCTTGACCAATTTTGCCGGGCCGCTGGGTCAGCCTACCGAGATCGAGAAGTTTGGCCGGGTAGTTGTAGTTGGCGGCGGCTTTGGCGTGGCGACTACCTACCCCATTGCCCGGGCCATGAAGGAAGCGGGGAATGAGGTCATTACCATTATGGGCGCCCGCAACAAGGATCTCCTGATCTGGGAAGACAGGATGCGCAGCGCCAGCAGCGAGCTAATTATTTGCACAGACGATGGCAGCCTCGGCCGGCAGGGGCTGGTTACGGCCCCACTTAAAGAAATGCTAGAGGCAGGCGTTAAGGTCGATCGTGTGGTAGCTATCGGTCCGGCCATAATGATGAAGTTCGTCGCATTGACCACTCAGCCTTTTGGCGTTCACACTGTGGTCAGTCTAAACCCTCTCATGGTTGACGGCACAGGTTTGTGCGGCGCCTGCCGGGTTTCCATCGACGGTCATACCAAGTTTGCCTGCGTGGATGGTCCTGACTTCGACGGCCACCAGGTCGACTGGGACTTGCTTCTTTCTCGCCAGAAGATCTTCGTCGACGAAGAGAAAGCCTCCTTGGAACGCTGGCTGCACCCCCATGAGTGCCAGTGTTCCAAGGCTGAGGCTTAAGGGGGAGAAGAGATGGCAAAGCTAAATCTTAATCGGCAGCCAATGCCGGAGCAGGATCACAAGGAACGGGCTCACAACTTCAAAGAGGTTTCGCTCGGTTATTCGTTGGAACAGGCCCTGGCTGAGGCGGGAAGATGCATAATCTGTCCGAAGCCGGCTTGTGTCAAGGGTTGCCCGGTCAATGTCCCCATCCCCGATTTCATCAAGGCGCTGCGAGACAACGATCTGCCGGCGTCGGCTAAGGCTCTGAAGAGCAAGAACAACTTGCCTTCTATCTGTGGCCGCGTTTGTCCGCAAGAATCGCAATGCGAGGAGCTCTGTGTGATCGGCAAGAAGGGTGCGCCGATCGCCATTGGCCGGCTCGAGAGGTATGTCGGCGATTGGGAACTTAAGCGTATGGAGGAGAATCCGTCAGTGCCGGAGACTGCCGCACCGACGGGAAAACGAGTAGCGGTCGTAGGCGCCGGTCCCGCCGGTTTGACGGCCGCCGCGGATCTGGCCCGGCTTGGCCATGCCGTTACCATCTTCGAAGCTCTACATAAGCCCGGTGGCGTGCTGATCTATGGTATTCCCGAGTTCCGCCTGCCGAAATCGATTGTGGCAGCGGAAGTTGACTATGTGAAATCCCTTGGCGTTGAAATCGTTCTCGACGCCGTGATTGGTCGCATGCTTACGGTCGACGAGTTGATTGAGGAAGAAGGGTACGATGCGGTCTTTCTCGGTACGGGCGCCGGGTTACCGAATTTCATGGGCATACCGGGCGAGAACCTCAACGGCGTGTATTCGGCGAACGAGTTTCTGACCCGGGCTAATTTGATGAAGGCCTACATCTTTCCCGAAGCTGATACTCCCATCAAGCGGAGCAAGAGGGTGGCGGTGGTCGGCGGCGGCAACGTGGCAATGGATTCGGTCAGGACGGCCCTCAGGCTGGGCGCCGACGAGGCCTCAATAATCTATCGACGGTCAGAGCACGAGTTGCCGGCCCGACGGGAAGAGGTTGAGCACGCCAAGGACGAAGGCATTATTTTTAGATTTCTCACCAACCCCATTGAGATCTTGGGCGACAAGGGCTGGGTCGTCGGCATGAAATGCGTGGAGATGGAATTGGGCGAGCCTGACGCCAGCGGGCGGAGAAGGCCGGTGGTCAAGAAGGGAAGTGAGTTTATTCTCGATGTCGATGCCGTGATCATGGCTATTGGCACGAGCCCCAATCCGCTAGTGCCGCAAACTACCAGTGGCCTGGATGTTAGCAATCATGGTACTGTGAATGCTGATCCGGAGACTGGCAAGAGTAGCAAGGCGAGAGTGTGGGCTGGCGGCGACATTGTTACGGGAGCCGCTACGGTCATTAGTGCCATGGGCGCCGGCAAGCGGGCCGCAGCGGCGATCCACGAGTTTCTGATGAGCGATAGGGCTGAGTAGCGTGGATTCACGCTAATGGTCCCTCTGCGAAGGATCAAGTTTTACACGAAAGACGGCTGTCATCTGTGCGAGGAAGCATGGAAGATGTTTACGGTGGTCGCCGGGGAATTCAGTTTCGCCATTACCCAGGTGGACATAACTACCGACCCTCAGGTGTACGAGCGGTTCAAGTACACGATTCCCGTGGTCGAGGTCGATGGCGAGGCGGTGATCGGCGGCCTCTTTTCTATGGACGACCTGCGAGAGGCCCTCGCTTCCAGCGAAGCCAGGCAGGTTGATCCAGACTGACGGCAGGGCGCCAACGAGGCTGAATATGCAGAGGCAGGTTGCGGGTGGGATGGTTCGGGGAACGGTTACCCAACTGTTTCGGCTTTTGGCTGGCCAATGTTTACAATAGAAATTTTGCGCTTTTTGCCATTTAACTCACTGGAGGAGCACCACGATGCCGAACGAGATAGATCTAGCTCTTATGGATCCGATTCTGGAGAGATACAAGGGTCAGGAAGATGCGCTAATCACCATAATGCAGGAGCTCCAACAAGCGTATGCCTATCTTCCTGAAGAGGCGCTGGTTCGTTTAGGCCGGGAAGCCCATGTTCCCTTGAGTCGCATCTATGCCGTTGTCACGTTTTACGCTCAATTCTATCTAACGCCACGTGGCCGAAATACGGTTCGAGTCTGCCAGGGAACGGCCTGTCATGTTCAAGGCTGCGAATCTATCGTTTCTGCTGTGGAGGAAGAACTGGGGATTGGCGTCGGCGGAACCACCGAGGACCGCCAGTTCTCCGTCGAATCCGTTGCCTGTTTGGGGACTTGCTTTCTCGCTCCCGTGATGATGATAAACGATTCTTACTATGGCAAGCTCGACCCGCAGCAAACCAAGGTCTTGATCAGGGGCTGCGGACATGACAGGAGGGAGTCCTAGTGGTACTGAAGAACGCTGAAGAGTTGCAGGAGCTGAGTGATAAGGCGGCCAGCACAAACGGTCACAAGAGTTGCGTGCGCGTCTGCATGACAGGGTGTCGGGCTCGGGGAGCGGGAGAGATCAGGGACGCCTTCCGGAAAGAACTGCGAGACCAGGGCCTGGAGGACGAGGTGGAGATCCGGGAGACCGGTTGCCAGGGCTTTTGCGCTCAGGCTCCGGTGATGGTGGTCGAACCCGAAGGTGTATTCTATCAGCAGTTGACGGCCAAGGATGTTCCAGAGGTTGTTGCGCAGACCCTCAAAGAGGGCAAGATAATTGACCGCCTGCTCTATGTCGACCCCAAGAGCGGCCAGAGAATCACGCATGAGCGTGATGTACCATTCTACCAGGGACAGCAGAAGAGCGTCCTCCGCAACTGCGGGATTATCGATCCCAAAGACATCTCTCAATATATTGCCCGTGGTGGATACGCCGCCATGGCGAAAGCACTCCGAAGTATGACGCCAGAGGAGGTCATCGGCGAGGTTAGTGGCTCAGGTTTAAGGGGGAGAGGGGGAGCGGGGTTTCCTACCGGCAGGAAGTGGAGTTTTGTGAGAGGCGCTGCCGGGAACGTCAAATACGTAGTCTGTAATGGAGACGAGGGAGACCCGGGAGCCTTCATGGATCGGGCAGTGATGGAGGGTGATCCCCACAGTGTTGTGGAGGGCATGGCCATCGCGGCCTATGCCGTAAAAGCGAATACTGGCTACATCTATGTTCGCGCCGAGTATCCGATCGCCGTGGAACATCTCAAGTTAGCTTTGGTTGAGGCGAGAAAGCTCGGGCTTCTGGGGCGAAACATCCTGGAATCCGGTTTCGATTTTGACATAAAGATAAAGGAAGGCGCCGGAGCATTCGTCTGCGGGGAGGAGACGGCCCTGCTTGCCTCTATCGAAGGCAAGAGAGGTATGCCACGGCCACGACCGCCATTTCCGGCTAATTCTGGCCTTTGGGGTAAACCGACCAACATCAACAACGTCGAGACCTACGCCAATGTGCCGATCATCATCCTTCACGGCGCCAAGGGATATGCCAGCGTGGGCACGGAACAGAGCAAGGGCACAAAGATATTTTCTCTTGCAGGCAAGGTCAACAACACGGGATTGGT
Organism: Dehalococcoidia bacterium; assembly: GCA_030650265.1. The sequence continues at coordinate 9,581 of JAUSEJ010000825.1, forward strand.
GGAGGTACCCATCGGGGTCCCGATTTCACAGGTGATCTTCGATGTCGGCGGCGGTATACCGAAGGGCAAAAAGTTTAAGGCCGTGCAGATGGGCGGCCCATCCGGCGGTTGTGTACCCATGCAGCACCTGGATCTACCGGTTGACTACGGCTCCCTTGAGGCCATCGGGGCCATAATGGGATCCGGTGGAATGGTGGTCATGGACGAGAATACCTGCATGGTGGATACGGCCAGGTATTTTCTTGGTTTTACCCAGGCCGAGTCTTGCGGCAAGTGCGTCCCCTGCCGGATGGGTACTAAGAGGATGTTGGAGATATTAGGCCGGATCACCGAGGGGAAGGGGAACGAAGGGGACATAAATCTCCTCACCGAATTGGCCGAGGGGGCTAAGGACTCCTCCCTCTGTGGATTGGGACAAACCTGTGGCAATCCGGTGCTCACCACCATTAGATACTTTCGCGACGAGTACGAGGAGCATATTAGAAACCACAGATGTCCGGCCGGAGTCTGCAAGGAGCTAATCTCGTACTATATCGACCCGGACAAGTGTCAGGCTTGCTTGATCTGCCTGCGCAACTGTTCGGCCCAGGCCATTGAAGGCGGCAAGAGTACAATCCATGTCATCGACCAGTCCAAATGTACCAAATGCGGCAACTGCATGATGGTCTGCCCCGCCCGCTTTGGCGCGGTTAGGGTGCTCTCCGGTGAGCCTGTGCCACCCCCCATCACCGACAGGGTATTGGTACGAGCGAAAGGAGAAAAGAAATGAGCATCGAGCTGCAAATCGACGGTCGGAAAGTCAAAACAGCAGATGGAACCACGATATTTGAGGCCGCGAGAAGTATCGGGATAGATATTCCCCATCTTTGCTACAGCGAAGAACTATCTCCTTCGGCCGCCTGTCGCTTGTGCGTGGTTGAGGTAGATGGAGCGAGGAATCTAGTGGCGTCGTGCGCCAGCCCGGTTGCCAACAACATGGTTGTGAGGACCAACACGGAGAGGGTGGCCAAGGCCAGAAGGCTGGTGATCGACCTGCTTCTCTCCGACCATCCTTTCGATTGTATGACCTGCGAGAAGAGCGGCGCCTGTAAGCTGGAGAAGTATGCCTATCAATTGGGTGTCTCCAATACCCGGTTCGTCGGGGAAAAGCACTCCTATCCCCTGGATGAGACCAATCCTTTCTTCGTCAGAGACTATAACAAGTGCATCCTCTGCGAGCGATGCGTCAAGGCCTGCAATGAAGTCCAATTCGTCGAAGCGATCAATTATTCGCACCGCGGGTTCAACACTAAGGTAGCTGCTCCATTCGATCGGTCTTTGCTCGACAGCACCTGCATCTTCTGTGGGCAGTGTGTTGCCTCCTGCCCGGTGGGCGCCCTGGTGGAGAAATCGCGAAAGATGAAAGGGCGTGAGTGGGAGTTCAGGAAGGTTGACACCGTGTGCCCTTACTGCGGTGTCGGGTGTAATATTCAACTTGATATCAAGGACGATCGCATCGTCAGAGTGACCTCCCCGGTCGACGGGGCGGTAAATCGTGGTCGCCTCTGCGTAAAGGGGAGGTTTGGCTTCGATTTTGTCCATAGTCCGGAAAGGCTGGTTACTCCCCTTATTCGCGAAGGAGAGAGGGGAGAAGGAAGGTTCAGAGAAGCGAGTTGGGACGAGGCTCTTGATCTGGTGGCCGGGAGTTTGGATCGGATTAGGAAAGAGTCTGGTCCGAACAGCCTCGCAATTCTCGCCTCGGCGAAATGCACCAACGAAGAGAACTACTTGATGCAGAAGTTTGCGCGGGCGGTTCTGGGCACCAACAATATCGATCACTGCGCCCGCCTCTGACACTCCCCGACGGTGGCCGGTCTGGCCGCAGCGTTTGGAAGTGGGGCAATGACGAACTCCATCTCCGAGATAAAGGATGCCGACTGCGTCTTTATTATAGGGTCTAACACTTCGGAGGCTCACCCCATAATCGCCCTGGAGGTAATGGAGGCAGTCAGGAATGGTAAGGCAAAGCTAATAGTAGCCGATCCTCGCAAGATACGAATGGTCGAGTTCGCGCACATTTGGCTGAGGCAAAAGCCAGGTACAGATGTTGCCCTCCTTAACGGTCTCTTGCAGATCATCATAGCTGAGGATCTGCTCGACAAGGACTTTGTCCAGAATCGGACCGAGGGCTTCGAGGCGGTTAAGGAGGCAGTTGCCGAATACCAACCCTCTGTTGTAAGCCAAATCACTGGTGTTCCCGTCGCTGACCTGTATGAGGCGGCCCGGCTGTACGCCAAGTCGCCGAGGGCCTTAATCCTCTACGCCATGGGGATCACACAGCAAACCACTGGCACCGATAATGTGTTCGCCCTGGCAAATCTGGCCATGTTGACCGGTCATATTGGCAAGGAAGGCAGCGGAATCTGCCCCTTGAGAGGTCAGAACAACGTGCAAGGCGCCTGTGATATGGGGGCTCTGCCCAATGTCCTACCTGGATATCAGTCGGTAACCGATGAGAATGTTCGGGGCAAGTTTGAGCACGCCTGGCAGGTCTCGCTCGATAAGAATCCGGGCCTGACCCTCACGGAAATGTTACATGGGGCCGAGACGGGACAGATCAAAGGGATATATGTCATGGGGGAGGACCCGGTCCTCACCGATGCCAACAGTTCCCATGTGATCGCCGGCCTGAAGAACCTTGAATTCCTGGTGGTTCAAGACATCTTCTTAAGCGAGACAGCGAAGCTTGCCGATGTGGTTCTCCCCGGGTCGAGCTTTGCCGAAAAGGACGGCACTTTCACCAATACCGAGCGGCGAATCCAGCGGGTGCGCAAGGCCATCGAGCCTATTGGTGACAGCAAACCTGACTGGGTGATTATCTCGCAATTAGCCACAAGGTTGGGCTACCCCATGGAATACGAAGGCCCTGCCGAAATATTGGCTGAAATTGCTTCTCTCACTCCTACCTACGGCGGTGTAAGTTTTCCGAGGCTCGGTCCAGCCGGACTGCAGTGGCCTTGTCGCAGCGGTGATGACCCGGGAACCAGAACTCTACACGAGGGTAAGTTTACGCGAGGCCTGGGCAAGTTTCATCCAACCAGCTACCGCAAGCCTTTCGAGTTGCCTGATGAGACCTATCCGTTTCTTCTCTCGACGGGCAGGATTCTCTATCACTGGCACAGCGGCACTCAAAGCAGACATTCGGTGGGCCTGTCAGCCATGAAGCCCGACGCAGAAGTCGAGATCAATCCTATAGACGCCGGGAGGCTGCATTGTTCCGACGGAGACCTTGTTGAACTGGTTTCCCGGCGGGGCAGGATCACGACCAAGGTCAAGGTGACCGATAGGTCGCCCGAAGGCGTGGCCTTTATGACCTTCCATTACAAGGAGGCGCCGGTCAATCAGTTGACCATCGATGCGGTGGACCCGGTGGCGAAGATTCCTCAATTCAAGGTGTGCTCGATACAGATAAACCCTACTGACGGGAAGGGCAAATCCGGATCGGCGATAATTCGCCTGCGGGACGATTAGAGG
>JAUSEJ010000826.1 GCA_030650265.1 Dehalococcoidia bacterium
AGGCTGGCGGCCAGGTACATGACGATGAATCTTGCCATGGACTTTGGTGGTTACAAGCGACTGTTCAAGGTGCGCGAGGGCGAGCTAGAGGAAATTGGCCCCGCCACGATTATGGGCGATCCTGTCGACGTCTATATCAGGGGCACGACCGAGTTTTGGGAAAAGCTGCTGCAGCCGGTTCCACCAGCCGGCTTTCAGAACGTTATGGCCGGATTGCGCGGGAGAAACAGCGAAATAACCGGAAACTTCGAGCTTTATCATGCCTACGCCTGGGCGATAAATCGGCTGATCGGCGTGATGCGGGATCGGCAAAACAGCATCGTGTAGTAGACTCGACGAGATGAAGGAGGTTCAGAAAGTGACGAGATTTGAGCCATCAGTCGGCAAATACGTTTATCTCGAAGTTCAAGGGGTAGAGTATCGCGTCTATTTTGAGGAGAGTGGCAGCACTGGCATCCCCCTGGTCTGCCAGCACACTGCCGGGGCGGATGGCAGCCAGTGGCGCCATCTAATGACTGACGAGGACATTACCTCCAGGTTCCGTGTCATCGCTCCCGATCTGCCCTATCACGGCAAATCGCTGCCACCTGAATCGGTCGAGTGGTGGAAACAGGAATATAAGCTGACTAAGAGCTTCAAGATCGACTTTCACCTGGCCCTGATACGGGCTCTGGACCTCGATCGGCCGGTGTTCATTGGTAGCTCGATGGGAGGGCAACTGGCGCCAGATCTCGCTCTGGCCTGTCCGGACGAGTATCGGGCCGTAATCGGTCTCGAGGCCAGCCTCAAGACCCACGTGGGGGACATGCGCTATTATCGACACCCGCGGGTAAATGGCTCCGATGCGGCCGGCGTGATGGCCTATAACTTGTGCGGGCCGGGCAGTCCGGAACGGTACAAGCGGGAGATTGCCTGGGGCTATAGCCAGGGCGGGCCCGGGGTTTTCACGGGCGACATCAACTACTACGAAACCGAACACGATTTGCGTGATACCGCCCACCTCATCGATACATCCCGTTGCTCTGTCTACATAATGAACGGCGAATACGATGCGGCAACCGGCATCAAAGAAGGCCTGGAGCTTACTGCGAGGATAAAGGGCGCCAGGTTCATTCCCCTTTACGGTCTAGGCCACTTTCCGGCGACCGAGGATTTTCAGAGTTTGAAGAAATCTCTTATGCCGGTCCTCGAAGAGATTGCGGCGAGGAAGTGAGGGGTAAGAGGGTAAAAGGGGGATCGGGGAATAGTAAGTGGGCTGAAGGCTGATTGCAGAAAGCTCCTACCGATTGACTATTGTCACTCAGGCTGTATAATTGGTGGGTCACAACCTGTAGCCTTGCGAGATGAGCCCCGGATCACGGGGAAATCCTGAGACGTCCAGATGAAGGAGGTATTAAAAAAGATGCACGGCGGATACATGGGAAGATTCCTGTTCGTCAACCTGACCACTGGTGAACTGAAGATCGAAGAACCAGATGAGAAACTGCTCAAGGATTACATTGGCGGCTACGGCATCGGCGTACGACTGCTCTACAGCATGATGAAGCCAGGTGTCGATCCGCTCGGACCCGACAACATCCTTGGTTTCGCGGCCGGTCCCCTTTCGGGCACCAGGGCCCCTCACGGCTCACGCTACACGGTGTTTGCCAAGTCACCTCTCACGGGTGGCTGGGGCGATGCCAATTCGGGCGGCGACTTTGGCCCGGGAATGAAATTCGCTGGCTTTGACGCTGTCTTCTTCAGTGGCATATCGTCCAAGCCGGTCTACCTTCTTCTCGATTCCGGCAAAGCCTCGCTAAAGGATGCCGGCCACCTGTGGGGCAAGGACAGCAATGAAACCGAGGACATCTTGCAGAAGGAACTGGGAGCGAAAGTTCAAGTTTCCTGTATTGGCCCTTCTGGCGAAAAGCTGTCGCTCATTTCCTGCGTCATGAATAACAAGGGTCGCGCTGCCGGCCGCTCCGGCCTTGGCGCCGTGATGGGATCGAAGAGGTTGAAAGCGGTGGTGGCCAAAGGCGGCCTGACTGTCCCCGTGAGCGACAACGCTGGTCTAATCAAGTTCAGGCGGGAGGCCATAAAGAACATGACAACTCCCGCCGGTCAGTTGTTTCAGAAATATGGCACGGCCGCCATTGTTGCTGCTTCCTCGCGCAGCGGCGACGCTCCCATCAAGAACTGGGGTGGCGTGGGAGTTGTCGACTTTCCCAATGGCGCCGCGATCAGTGACGAGGCTGTCATCGCCTACCAGTCCAAGAAGTATGGCTGCTACCTCTGCCCCACTCCTTGTGGCGGCATCATGAAGGCTGTGTCGAAGGACTATGAGTTGGAAGCCGGCTCTCACAAGCCGGAGTACGAGACATTGGCTGCCTTTGGCACGGTCTGCCTGAACGACAACCTCGAATCCATCATTGTTGCCAATGATATCTGCAACCGCTATGGCCTTGACACCATCTCGGCTGGCGCTGTTCTAGGCTTTGCTCTCGAGTGCTACGACAACGGCCTAATTGACAAAGGCGATACTGGTGGCATCGAGTTGACCTGGGGCAATCACAAGACCATAATTGAGATGCTTGAGAAGCTAGCCAAGCGCGAGGGTTTCGGCGACATCCTCGCTGATGGAGTCAAGAAGGCGGCAGAGAAGATCGGTAAGAACGCCGCCGACTATGCCATTCATGTCGGTGGCCAGGAAGTCGCCATGCATGATTCCCGGCTGGCCGAACACTACTACGCCACCTATAAATTCGACGCCACGCCTGGTCGCCACACTCAAGCCCGTCCTGGCTCGCATGTATTGAACTCTTCCGGCGCCTGCCTGATCGGCAACATTCTGATGAGCAAAGAGAATTATCTGAACAAGTCTTTGGCTCTGGTCACGGGTTGGGAACGCACAGACGACGAACTAAAGGTAATTGACGAGCGCATCCTGAACCTGCGTCACGCCTTTAATCTGCGAGAGGGCATAAACCCGAACGACCGCAAACTGCCAGGCCGGCTGGTGGGGCAACCGCCCCAAACAGAAGGGCCTCTGGCCGGCAAAAGTATAGACACCGCGGCAAAGACAGCCGCCTTCCTCGCTCTGCGGGGCTGGGATCCCATCACCTTCAAGCCGACTAAGGAGAAGCTACTCGATCTCGGCCTTGACGACGTGGCGGAGGATATCCTGTAGTGGTCGTTCGCCCTGGAGCGCAGGCGTCTCGCCTGCGAATCACGTGGGTGGGTATCTGTTGCGTCGTATATGAACCGTTTAACCGTATGGGCGAATCCTTCTGCAGAATGATTCGCCCCTACCCTGTCTTTCTCACGTTGTTATGTCTTAAGGCGCCACCGGTGATCGCGGCTCTTCTCCGCTATTATGAGCGAATACAAATATCCATATCCGGCGAAATTCGGGCCTGTAGGGTAGAAGATGTTTAACAAGATCCTTATTGCGAACCGGGGGGAGATCGCGGTCCGGATTATTCGGGCCTGTAGAGAGACCGGTATTCGCACTGTTGCCGTCTATAGCGAAGCCGACCGCAATGCCATGCACGTGCGCTTCGCCGACGAGGCTTTCTTGATCGGGCCAGCACCGGCCAGGGAGAGCTACCTCAACGTGGAGCGGATACTTATAGTCGCTAGACAGTCCGGTGCAGACGCGATCCATCCGGGCTACGGGTTCCTTGCGGAGAACCCATCCTTTGCTGACAAATGCGAAGCGGCAGGCTTGACCTTTATCGGGCCGAGCTCAGACGCCCAAAGAGCCATGGCAGACAAAACGGCTGCCAGACGAAGAATGCTGGAAGCCGGGATCCCTATCGTTCCCGGTACCACCGAGCCTATAGCCAGTTTCGCGGAGGCGGCGGAGGCGGCGGCCGGCATCGGCTATCCCGTTATCATCAAGGCGGCCGGAGGTGGAGGCGGCAAGGGAATGCGCATCGTCGCCAGCGAAGCGGCTCTCGCCGATGCCGTCAGGATGGCCACCAGCGAGGTCAAAGCGGCATTTGGCGAATCCGCTGTGTACATAGAGAAATATGTGGAGCCGGCCCGACACATCGAAGTGCAATTGCTAGCCGATAACTTCGGGAACGTCATTCACCTCGGGGAAAGGGAGTGCAGTGTCCAGCGCCGCTATCAAAAACTAATCGAGGAGTCGCCCTCTCCTGCTCTCGACGACAACCTGCGTCACCAAATAACCGCCACGGCCGTCAGGGCGGCGGTGGCGGCAAACTATAACAACGCCGGTACGGCAGAATTCCTTCTGGCGCCGGACGGCAAATTCTATTTTCTCGAAATGAACACCCGTCTACAGGTAGAGCACCCGGTGACCGAGTTCGTCACCGGCGTGGACATCGTCAAAGCCCAGATCCACCTCGCCGCCGGGGAGAAGCTACGTTTCACGCAAGAGGAAATTCATCCGCAGGGTGCGGCGATCGAGTGCCGGATCTACGCCGAAGATCCATACAATATGTTTCTACCATCCATAGGGGTCATTCGCGCTATCCAGGAGCCCAGTGGGCCGGGAGTGCGCATTGAGAGCGCCGCTCACTACGGCATGCCAATAACCGTCTATTATGATGCTCTAATAGCCAAGATCATTACTTGGGGCAGCACCCGACACGAGGCCATCAATCGTATGCGGCGGGCGCTCAGAGAGTATCAGATTGTCGGCGTCAAAACCACCAAACCTTTCCATCAGTTTGTTATGGAGGACGACACTTTCTGCGGCGGTGCATATGACACGAAGTATGTGCAGAAGGTTTGGGGAGCGCAGACTCAAGAAGTAGAGGACCTATCGCCGGTAGCGGCACTGGCTGCCACGCTGGTGGCCCATGCCGGGCGCGCTACTCGCCATCGAGCTGCCGCTCAGCGAGAGACAGATAGCCCCTGGAAATACTTCGGCCGACGCGAAATGATGAGAAGGACCTAAGGGAGAAGATGCGCTACAATACCGATGTGGGGGAGCGATCTTTCGAGATCGAGATAAATGTAGATGATACCGGCAACCTATGGGCTTCGCTTGACCGGGTACCGTATCAGATCGACATGCAATGCGTGGACGGGCAGAGGCTCTACAGCCTGATGGTCGGCAACCACTCCTACGAGCTTTTCATTGACGAGGTGGATGGTCGCTACCTGGTGTCCTTGCAGGGGCAGCTCTACGAAGCATCCGTAAGGGATAGCCGGATTTCCACAGCCCAAGACAAACCAAAGCCCGTGCTTCCGGGCGCTGGTGATCTACCGGTCAAGGCGCCGATGCCAGGCCTGGTCATAGCCGTTCACGTCGTCGAGGGGGACGAGGTGACCCAGGGTACCCGGCTCGTGATCCTTGCGGCAATGAAGATGGAGAACGAGATCGTTGCCCTCCGAGGGGGAAGGGTAACCAAGGTCCAGGTGAAACCCGGCCAACGAGTCGGCCACGGCGACGTCCTTTTGGTGATATCCTAGTCACGGAGGGCAAATGCCTAGACGAGAGTTCGACAAGGCCCTTCAGGCGCTGGTGAACCATCTGCTGGAATTGGGTGACATGGTGGACAAGGCCATTGAGCGCTCGATCGAGCAGCTAACGAGTCGCGACATCGAGGGCGCCAGGCAGCTAGCCAGGGACGACAGCAAGATAAACGCCAAGCGTTTCGCGATCGAGGAGAGTTGCCTGCTCTTGCTGGCAACCCAACAGCCTATGGCTCGCGATCTGCGAATTATCGCGGCGATCATGGCAATCACAACCGACCTGGAGAGGATGGGCGACCACGCCGAAGGGACTGCCAAGATCACCATTATGCTGGGGCAGGAACCCCTTGTGATGCCTCTCGTCGACATTGCCAAAATGGACGACAAGGCTCGCGATATGTTACATCGCTCGCTCAAGGCTTTTGTCGCGGGAGACGTTGAGGCGGCCAAGGCCATAGCGGCCGAGGATGATGAGGTGGACCGGCTAAATGAGCAAGTCTACGGTGAGCTTATCAAGCGGATGATCGAGAATCCCGAAACTATCCAGAGGGCAACCTACCTGCTATGGGTCTCCCATAACCTCGAGCGTATAGCCGACCGGGTCACCAACATCTGCGAGCGCATCGTGTTCATGGTTACCGGTCGCATGGAGGAGATGAATGTATCGAAGTACTAGCTCTCAGCTCCGGGCATCTAGCCAGTGAGCAAGAAGAAACACGTCGTTAGCAAGCCCGCAAGCGCGGCGCCTGGCGAGGCGGAAGCCGTTGAGGAGCTACGCCGACTGGCAGCTCTTGTATTTGAACAGTCTCAACCACCTGCCGGGGTGATGGCTCAGTTTGTTGATAGAATCGATAATCTGCCACCGACGGCCGTTTCTCGCTTGCTTCGCTCTCTGGCACAGGAGGCTGGCGAAAACGCGCTGCCTCTGTTAGACCATCTGGCAAAAGCGCCGAAGCCGGCCATAGCTGTGGCTTCGATCGAGGCCCTTGCCAGCGTGCGTTCGGAGCGTTCGGCCGAAATACTGACCCGCCTCGCCGATGCCGATGCCAGCCGGCAGGGCCGTAAGGAGGCAAAGAGAGCGCTGTTCAAGCTGCGAAGCCTGGGTGTGGCAGTCGATATCCCGTTGGCCGGGACCGCGGTGGCAAAAGAGAGATTTCCTGTCCTGCGTACCCTTCTGAGTTCATTCGACGGTCGAGGGACACGCGCCGTCATCTTTGGCATAGAAAGACCTTTTGACGCCGTCGAAAGAATTTTCCTGATGCTGAGTGACAGCAAAGGATTGACGGACTGCTCCAAAGTGGACATGAGTAGAGCAACCTTTGCCCACGAGACCGACCACTTGATTAACGAGACCCTTCGCGGGGGGATCTGGGCCGAGGCACCTGCATCGTACTGCCGGCAGCTCGTTCATGAGGCCCTGACCCTGAATGCGCGCAGCGGTACACCAGTGCCCAGAGGCTATTTCTACATCAAGGACGAGATTGGTCGTCCGACAGAGCACTTCGACCGGCCCTTGATCTATCGCGACCTTACCGCCCTCGAAGTGAAGTGGGACCCTACTCTCTTGGAGCATTCCGGCGAACTCCTCGATCGTAATGAGTTTGCCGACTGGGCCTTCGCCCTCGACGAGGTCGGGCCGTATTTTATCGAAATGCAGCAACCACGTCGCAGCGCCATTACCCTGCCGGGTGCGTCGCAGAAGGATCGGGATGAGGAAGTGGCGCGCCGCTTCTTTCAGGCCGTCGTGACACCGGAGAGGCACGCAGCTTATAAGCGAGAACTGGAGGAAACAGCTTACCTGTTCCTTCGCCACGATAGACGCCTGGATGCAAAACTCGCCCTTGCTGCGGCCGTCGCCATGGACGAACTTCACGGCGGCGAGCTGATCCGGGTCCCGTTCTTCCGCTACCTTCTCGCCAGGAGCTTTGCCCTGTTCGAGCGAGAGGTGCGGGGCGGGTC
>JAUSEJ010000831.1 GCA_030650265.1 Dehalococcoidia bacterium
ACTCGTTTGACATCTTGCTTGGACATTCCCAGATCGGCGCACATCTGGGCATGCGAGGGGCACATGATGATGACAGGCTCGCTGTGCTTGCTCGGCATCATGTAGCAAGCCATATTATTGGTTCCCATTACCGTTATCGAGTGGGCGATCATGGTCAAACATCGATCCGCATCCTTACTGCCGGCGTAGATTTGTATGTTGCCGGAAGCACCTACGACGGTGACAGCGCTTTGCTTCGGTGATAGACCCCGCTCCACGTGGAGCGGCTCCCACGGGCTGGCCTCCTCATTCTCGCCCAAACACATAGTGAACCGACCGGGTTGGCCTTGAGTACATTTGCTCACCGCTCCCGGAGTTGCGCCGCCGACGTTTCGCAGCAATAGATTGAGCGCTCGCCCGATAGTGGCGTTTGCCCGCCACCCTTGGCCGAGGGCGTTTGGGCCGGAGTTGATTTCCAGTTGTTGGCGTATGGGGCCGTTGACGATGAGCAGGGGAGTAGCAGGATTCGTGGTGACCTGGATATCCCTAAGACCAAACTCCGGCTCAAGCACCGCCTCGATTGCCGCCAGAATGACCGGCATGTATTCCGGCCGGCAGCCGGCCATCACCGCGTTTATGGCCACCGTCTCTATCGTCGCCACCTTGTTGTCCGGCGGAATCTCGCCCACTATTTCGCCCGGCTGGCGGCCGGTGTAGTCCACGAAAGCCCGCACCCGCTCCCTCGTGGCAGGAATGATAGGCAAGCCATCAGTCCAGCCCCGCTCGTAGACCTCCTCGTAGACGGCATCGATGGCCTCAGAAAGCTCGACTAGCGGCGAAGTCAACATAGATCATCTCTCCTCTTCACGTGCGACCACTCGAACGGCTACGCGCTCGGCGTCTCCTGCCGTAATCGCCTCGACACCTTTGGCGAGGAACTCCTCGGCTATCGCTTTGGCTTCCGCCTGCGGAAGGCTGTCAAAGGGATGGGGAACAACGACCAGATTCAGGTTCGGCAGGCCGCCACCCTTTCTCACCGTGTCGGCCAGAGACTGGAACTGATTGGTGACAAACGTGACCGTGGGAATACCCTTCTTCTCGAACACAATTCCTCCGAGGACAAGCCTCGACGTGCAACTCCCTCAGTTGCCGAGGCCGAAGATCATGGCATCGCACTGGCTCGCCATCTCTTCTACCGTTTCTTCCCCAGAGACAACCTTCTGCACGCCTTGCTTCAACGCATCCACGTAAAGGACCTTGGC
>JAUSEJ010000834.1 GCA_030650265.1 Dehalococcoidia bacterium
TAACCGACCTGGTTCAAGATCCCCAAGTGATAGCGAACAACTACTTGATAGACTTTGATCACCCCACCCTGGGCAAGGTAAAGGCAGTGGCGCCGCCCGTCTCGCTAAGTGAGACGCCCGGGGGCATTCGGTTGCCAGCGCCGGAATTCGGGCAGCACACGGAGGAGGTGCTCATCGAAGTGTGCGGCTACACATGGGAGGATTTGGAGAAACTCCGTGAGGATGAGGTGATCTAGGAGAATATGTTTGCAGGCTACCATTCGAAAGCGGTCCTGAGAAACCTGCGCGTTCCCAGACGGTGTGAGTCGATCGAGAAGGTTTCCCAGGCCGACGGCCCTTTGGAGCCGAAGCGGCTTGCGCAGGAGGCTGCCCAATTGGCCAAGAACGAGTGCAGCGCCGTAGCGGCAGTGGACACAGACACGGTCTACTTCTTTGGCCCGAAGGTCGGGGAATTGACGCCAATCAACGGCCTGATGGGTCTGGGGCCGTTTTTGAAATATGACTCATGCAAAGTAAAGGGGAGTTAGTCGTGAAAAACGATTCAACGTATGCTGCCCGCGAGCCCGTTTACGAGGTTGTTTGGCCCCTTGGGAGGTCTGCCGCCGGTCCGCCGATGCGACTCAGCCCTCCCATCCTGGATTTAAGCGGCAAGACCATTGGTGAGCTGTGGAGCCATCGCGGCGACAGCGACGCATTCTTCCCTATCATTCGCGAAAGTCTGCGGCAGCGTTTTCCTGATATCAAGTTTGTTCACTACGATACCTTTGGCGACACACACGGCGCCAATGAAGCCGAGGTGATTGCCGGTCTGCCGGGGCTGCTGCGCCAATATGCCGTCGATGCCGTCATCAGCGGCGTCGGTGTTTGAGGAAGCTGTACGCCCGCCGTGTTGCGGGCCAGCGTCGCAGCGGAGAAAGTCGGCGTTCGCAGTGTCTCTCTTATAATGAGCGCCTTTATGGCTCAGGCGAGGCCTGTCGCAGGCTCTCTGGGAGTGGGAAACCTCCCGCTCGCCGAATACAAAGGAGTGCATGGTCTCGACAGCGCAGAGGAGTTTCGCGACAAGGTTGCAACACAGGTCGTGAATCAAATCGTCGAGGGGCTAGCCTCTTATGTGGAAGTAGCCGCCCCTGCAAAAGATCCGGGGCCGCGAGACATCGTCTTCAGAGGAAGCCTGACCGAGGTGCAAGGGCACTTCCACTACAACACCTGGACGGATGGTCTGCCGGTCATACCACCAACAATCGAGAAGGTCGAGGAGTTTCTCCGATTTACCGATCGATTTCCGGACGAGGTGATCGGAACGCTACTTCCAGCGAGATGTGAGGCGACGGTCTGGAACGTGGCGGTGAACGGCGTGATGGCGGGTTGCCGGCCCGAATACATGCCGGTTCTTCTGGCAATCGTGGAGGCCATGGCGGAGCCGGAGTGGCGGATCGAGGACGCCGGCAGCACACCGGCCTGGGAGCCGCTAGTCATCGTCAACGGGCCCATCGTCAAGGAGTTAGACTTCAACTACGAATCAGGAACAATGCGGGTTGGCCGGCAATCGAACACTAGCATTGGCAGATTCGCCCGGCTTTACATGCGGAATGTTGCGGGGTTGCGGGCCGGGCGAGACGAAACTATGGAAAAGGGGGTGATTGGCACAACTTTTAGCGTAGTGCTGGCAGAGAACGAGGACGCCGTGGGAGAGATAGGCTGGAAACCCTTGAGCGTGGAGCAGGGCTTCGCAGCCGGGCAAAGTGTGGTCAGCGTGCAAAGCGTGCTTTTCAACTCGCTGATTCTCCTCGACACCCGCATGGACGGAGCGGCTGAACTCGTACGAAGAATCGCCAGGGCCTGGGGCCAGGGCGATATCGCTTATTGGAGCCCGGCGGGAATGTATTATGACAAATGGTTTCCGCTGCTAGTGGTCACACCCGCCGTGGCCAAGATCTTCGCGCGCGATGGCTGGACCAAAGACGATATCAAACAGTACCTATACGAAAACTGCAAGACGACCGCCCGGGAAGCGGAGGATGGGCCGGGAATCAGAGGAACCGGATACTCCCTCTGCCAACTCGTCGAGGAAGGCAAGCTGCCCAGGGAATACTGCGCCTCAGCGGACCCGGAACGGCTGGTGCCGGTGTTCCGACGTCCGGAAACGATAGCGGTCGTGGTGTCGGGCGACCCTGGGGTGGGGCGAGCACGGGGTTACACCAACAACCACGAGCAAGGTGCGCGGGTGAGCAAGATAGTCAAGCTACCAGTCAGATGGAAGGAACTGCTCGACGAAGACCGGCGATAGCGGGTTGATTCCTCTCCTTCATGGCATGCGTCCAGGCGTAGCCCGGATACGATTTAGTGATTGTGGTGAGGAGATTGCAATTGGGAAGGCATTCCAGACCAGGTGTGTTAGTAATGGCGGTCCTTACTGTTGGCGCCATGGCACTTGCCTCGGGCACGACATCTTCGTCTCCAGGCGGGACAGCGATTTCGGCGACTACCAAACCTTTCGGCAACCTGAATATCGCTGCGGTCTGGCAATCCGGCAGCATCGATCCCGCTGTCAACGGTACCACAGTGACATTTCAGGCCTTGGGCGCTGCGGTCTTTGACACTCTGGTGGATTTGGACGCCAATGGGCAGGTAAGGCCGGCATTGGCGGAGCGATGGGAGATATCCACTGACGGCAAGACCCACACCTTCTATATCAGGAAGGGCGTGAAATTTCACGACGGCAGTGGCCTTACCGGTGCCGATGTCAAGTTCAGCATGGAGCGAATCCTGGCGCCCGAAAGCACTAACGCCGATTCAACCATTTGGCGCGGTGCGATAGCCAGCATAGAGATGAAGGACGACTATACCGTGGTTCTTCATTTGAAGGACCCGCTGTTCGAACTGTTGAAGGGAATCAGCGATTATGGCGGCAGCCAGGCTGTACTGCCCAAGGCGTATATTGAGAAGAACGGCGTAGACTACTTCCGTAAGAACCCGATAGGCAGCGGCCCATGGAAGATCACGAAGCTCAACTACGGGAGCAGGGTGGAATACGAGGCCTTTGAGAATAACTGGCGAGCCAAACCCAAATATCAGAACATCACTCTCATACATGTAAAAGAGGAGGCAACCAAGATTGCCATGCTCAAGACCGGCGAGCTGGACATAGCCCAGGTCGCCCCGGATTCAGTGGCTGGACTCAAGGCGGCTGGCCTGCGCGTGTTGGGCGTCGACGGGGGATCACAGTACACCCAAGTATTCTTCTATGACTTGAACAACCCCTCGAAGTACCCGACCGGTGAAGTTCGGGTGCGGCATGCCATGCTAATAGCGACAGACCGGCAGGAGATGGCAAACACGATACTCGGCGGCTATGGCGAGCCAACTCGACTGTGGTTCGTGCCTAACCGCGCTTTCGCTAACGATCCCAGCGTGATACCGGTGGAACCATTCAACCCCGATGGAGCGAAGAAACTGCTTGCGGATGCAGGATATTCCAACGGTTTCGACAATACGATGTATGACACCGCCACGGGCGGATCGGGGCAGGGAAGCCTTGCTTCCACAATTAACACGGCGATAGTAGGCTATTGGCAAAAGATAGGCATCAAGACTAAAATGATACCGATGGAGTTCACGGCCTTCAGCGCGCTATACAGGCCCGTCATGAAGCCCGAAGTCATGGGTACTAGCTTTGGCACGATTAGCGGCGGCGGTCAGTTGGGATTTGAGAAATTAGTGACGGTATACCATGGGACCAAAGGTACTCTGAAGAACATGACGATCCCGAGAGTGGACGAATTGATCGATAAGATTCCGATCACAACTGACCCCGCTCAGAAGAAGCAAATGCAGCTCGAGGCAGCCACGTTGATTAGAAATAACTACACCTGCCTGCCGATCTTGGACATTAGGTCCCTGTTGGCCATCGGATCAAAGGTTGGCGACATAACAATCTCTAGGGGACTCTTGTTCTTCGAAAACAACTACGATCTTATAACCCACTCGAAATAAGTGGGGGAGAAGCCTTGAAGATTACCAACGTTAAGGTTCATATCCTGAAGCCGGCGGGACCTTTTATTCGCCTGCGGGAGAATAAGCCTCCCCAACAATGGCAGTTCAACGTCGTGCAGGTGATCACGGATGAGGGCATCGACGGCGCCGTGTTCGCCTGGTACGGACGGGCCAGGATACTAGCTGAGGCGGTCATGGAGCGAAAGCCTTTGCTCATCGGCATGGACCCTCTGGATCGCGAGCTACTGGCGGAGGCGATGAATCTCCACTTTGGTTTCCCCCATGCCGGCAGCTATCTCGACATGTGTCTCTGGGATATCGCCGGCAAGGCGGCGGGGGTGCCTGTCTATAAGCTTCTCGGCGCCTATCGGCATAAGATAAGGGCCTTTGCCGCCACCCATTGGTACCCGACCATACAGCATTTCGTCGATCTCGTTCTACGGGCTAAAGAGAAGGGCTATACGGCCTGCAAACTGGGTTCCTTTGCCGACGTTGACAAAGATATCGCCCTCTGTCGGGCAGTACGGAAGGCCGCCGGCGATAGCTTTGACCTCATGCTGGACCCATTCAACCGCTACGACCGGCAGCAGGCGTTGAAACTGGGCCGGGTACTCGAAGAGCTCAACTTCCTCTGGTTCGAAGCGCCCATTCCCGACGACGACATCGAGGGGTATGTCGATCTGACGCGATCGCTGGATATGCAAATCGCCGGCACGGAGGGGATTCTTGGCGGACTCAGGGCCTATACTCCGTACGTTGCCCGGGGCGCCGTCGATCCTTCTCGTGAAGGACGGACTGTGGGGGATGTAATGGGCGGCATCACCACAATGAAGAAGGTAACTACCCTTTGTGAAGCTTTCGGCCTGAAAGTGGCGCCCCACAGCTTCGGTCCAACAACCGTGCAGGCGGCACATCTCCACGTGATGCTGTCCGCCAAGAACTGCGACATGGTCGAAGTGCCGTTCCCCGAAGAACCCTTCGACATAGGGATGAATGATCTCATCCGCCCCGACAAAGACGGCTTTGTGCATGCTCCGACGAAGCCTGGATTGGGCTATGAGATCGACTGGGATACTGTTCGGGAGCTAACAACCGAAATCGTAGAGTAGGAGGCCGAAACAATGAAGGGATTTGAGGCCCTGGCAGATGCGGTGGTTCAAGAGGGCATTGATACGGTGTTTGTGGTGCTCTCGGAAGATAGTCTATTGTTCACGGTCGATTTGACGCAGAATAGGGGAGTCAGACTGATCTCCTGCCGCAACGAGCGAGGAGCGGCGGCGATGGCCGACGGCTATTATCGCGCCACGGGGAAACTTGGCGTATGTATCGTTTCCGCCGGCCCTGGTCTTACCAACGCTACATCGTCCCTGACGACGGCGAATAGGAACAAGTCGGGAGTCCTGTGCATCACGACTACACCGGCGCCTACAACCGAGCGTTACTTTCCCAAAACCAGCGACCAGCGGTCTATCGCCGAGGGAACGGCCGGGAAGTATCTCCGGGTCCGCCAACAGCAGACTCTGGCTGAAGACATCCAACTGGCCTTCCGTCATGTTCGCTCTGGCGCCGGACCGGCAGTTCTCTCGGTGCCACTGGATGTCATGGATGCACAACTCGATATGGTTTGGGAGTACTCGACCTCGGCGGCGAGATTGCCGGGTTCGCATACCGTTCACCCCGATCCCTACCTGGTAAACATGGCAGTAGACATGCTGGCTGTGGCGAAGAAACCCGTCATTCTGGCCGGGCGCGGCGCCATGGACGCAAAAGCAGATGGGGAGATCAAGATATTAGCCGAGCGGACGGGGGCGCTTCTGGCAACGACTCTAAAAGCCAAGAGATACATGAGCGACCATCCTTACATGGTGGGAATCTCCGGGACCATAGGCGAAGATGTGGCGCGCACTCTTCTGCCCGAGTCGGATTGCGTGCTTGCCGTCGGCGCTCGCCTTGGTGTCTATACTACCCAGTTCGGCTTCATGTTCCCCGGAGCAAAGATTATCCAGATTGACAAGGACGCGGGGCGGATCGGCGACATCACACAAGTAGATCTCGGGATAGTCGGCGATGCCCGGGCAACTGTGGCGGCAATCAATGCCTGTATGGAGGAGCGACAAATAGCCGGGAGGCAAGGGTTCTGGACCCCAGAGGTGAAATCAGCCATCGCAGCCTCGCGGGTGAAATCAGAGATCGAGTACGTCATGGCGCCTGACACCATCGATCCGAGGCAGTTGATTGCCGAAATGGACCGTCTTCTGCCCGAAGACCGGGTCGTGTTCCTCGATGGCGGCCACTCGATGTTCTTTGTTCAGACCGGCTTCCCTAGCCCCGTAATAACCACCGGCGATTTTGCCTGCGTCGGCATGGGCCTCTTTCAGGGCCTGGGGGCAGCCGTGGGACGGCCCGATAGCCACGTGGTGGTCTTCGCGGGCGACGGCGCTCTGATGATGTCACTCGAAGAGTTGGATACCGCCGCTCGCTATAAGATACCGATCACCATCGTCATCATGAACGACGACTCCTATAGCGCGGAGGTCCGTTTCCTTGAGGCGCGCGGTTATCCTACCGGGATTGCCTTCTTCTCTCCTCTGGACTTCGTGGCGGTTGCCAAGAGCCTGGGGGTTCCGGGCTTCACAGTTCGGAACGCGAACGACCTCAAAGCAGCGGCGGCCGCTATCGGCAAGGGTGATGGGCCAGTGCTGATAGATGCGAAAACCAACGTCAACGTCGTCCATGAGACCTGGCAGAACAGAACGAGTTTCGCCACAGCCGACGGGAAGAAGCCGGTCTCAGTGCATTAAGGGGAGCGGTGCATGCCTAAGTACGCTGGCGAGTTCACAGTTCCCCGCAGTCCAGTGGACGCGTTTGACTTCTTCCTGGACCCCCAAAGCCTGGTCAAGTGCGTCCCTGGCGTTAAGCAATACGAAGTCAAGGACAGCGACCATTACAGCGCGACGCTACAAGTCGGTGTGAGCCGCATACAGGCCTCTTTGACTATGAACTTTGAGATCGTGGAGAAGAACAGAGAGGCCGGTCGTATCAGCGTCCGCGGCCATGGCGCCATGCTCGGCAGCGCCGTGCAGGTGGAGGGGAATCTCATCCTCGTCGAGGCGCCCGATGATGGCACTCTAGTGAAGTGGGCCGGGGAAGCCAGGCTGGGAGCACGTCTTCTTGGCGTTATCGGCGCCTTCTTTGAACCCTTGGTGAACGACAACATCCAGTCTTTTGTAGGAGCAGTGGAAGAGGCAATGAGCGTTCTTCCAGCCACCGACTCCACGCTCGGCACAGATTTTAGTAGGGAGAAAACCAATTGAACAGGATCGATGAACTGCAACAGAAGTACCCGATGTTTCCCCGGCAGTACCTCGTTAAATGGGAAGTTTTGAATCACGGCATCAAGGATTCCGCAGACCTCGACAAGACCTGCGAATGGAGTCGGGGCGGTTCCTACCAAAGCCGCGACATCGACGTCACCCTGAAAGGCATTGCGGAGAAAAGGCCGGACACCATCAGACCGGGCTATGTCCTGAAAACAAGGCCCTTGTATATGAAGAGAGGTATTGCCGCCAGAGTCCAAAGAGACTCCACCAGCCCTTATGAGGTCAGGGAGGGGAGTGAGGGCAAATTCGCTCTTTACACAGGGGAAGAGAAGATCGAAGACGTCTACTTCCCCGCCCCAAGGGAATGGGGCGACGACCTCATCACCAGCAAGGGGCTGCCAGCATCCACCCTCGTCACCGTGCAGGGGCGCTGCTTTTCCATTCAGCCTATCCGCTTCTGCGAGTTCTTCACCCGGGGAGAGCAGTGTAAATTCTGCAATTATAACTCGACCTACGATGACGCTCGCGCCATTGGCGCCAACGCCCCTGTCACGATCAACCTTGAGGATACGGTCGAAGCCTATAAGATGATTAGCTCGCAGGTCAGGCTCATCGAGGGCCGCTGGCAGAGTGGCGCTCTTAGGAATAGCGAGCAGGAGGCGGCAGCACACCTTACCTTCGTGGAGAAGATCGCCAGCGCCACATCCTATGTTCCAAACACGACGATGAGTACTTCACCACCGGATCGGAAGGGGCTGCAGAGGCTGCACGATGCCGGACTCACTTGTATTCACTTCAACGCCGAGGTCTGGGGAGCCGAACTGTTCGCCGAAGTGTGCCCCGGCAAGGAAAAATATAGGGGATTCGAGCGCTATAAAGATGCTTATCAGGAAGCGGTAGACATCTACGGAGTGGGCAACGTGGCCTGCAATTTCGTCGCCGGTGTGAGTCTCATGCCGGAGAATGGCCACAAGACCTGGCAGGAATCCCGGGATGCCTTAATTGAAGGCTTCCGTTGGCTCACCAAGAACGGCGCTTTCCCTCGCTTCCACGGCATACGTTTGGGGGCGGGATCGGTATACGGGGACGACAAAGCGAGCCGGCTCAAGGCGCCGCCCACAGAATACTTTCTGGACCTATGCCAGGCCCATCATAACATTATGATGGAGTATGGCTACTACGAGAAACTTAACAAGCTGATGTTCTGTCCGCTGGATTGCCCTCCCACCTCCTGCTGTGGAGAATTGGGAGCCCTGACCCTGGCTGGAGATCTCGGAAAATGGGCCGCGGAGGCAGGCTTTCCGGAGGAGGCAAATTGGCTGGCTAAGTTCATCGCCTCAATTCAAACAACAGCGGAGGCCCAATAGCGCTGAAGGAGGCAGGCTGAGATGACCCGAGTCGATGAACTGCAGACGGCCTATCCAGGGGTGCCGCGAGAGATAATCATCAAGTTCGAGACCCTGACCAAAGGAATCAACGATTCACCGGCACTGGACGAGGTGGGACAGTGGTCGCGGTCGGGCGGACTCGGGACCTATCAAAGCTACGATCGTGGCATTACTCTTATAGAACTGGCAGAAAAGAAGCCGGGGACGATGAAACCGGGCTATGTCAAACGTCTGGGCTCGTTCCACATGAGGAACGGCATGGGCGTGAGAATCGACCGGGACTTCTCGAGCCCGTACCGGATCGGGAAGTTGGAGTCAGGCCAATTTGCCCTTTTTGAGGGCGATGACAAGGTCGAGAACATCTACTTTCCCCACAAGCCCTGGCCATTCACGGAAGAAAATGAACCTTTAACCAGCAAGGGCCCGCCGATAACTAGCCTGCTCAATCTAAGATCGCCTAACTGCTTTATGATATCCCCTGTTCGCCATTGCGAGTATTTCACCACCGGGGAAGAGTGTAAGTTCTGCAACTACAATGCAACGCAGGAAGATGCCCGCTCAGTGAAAACTACCTTGCCAATTCACCTGACTCCTCATCGCTGCCTTACCTTTGCATAGGAGGTCCCGCAAT
>JAUSEJ010000838.1 GCA_030650265.1 Dehalococcoidia bacterium
CAGGGGATCGTCCACCGTGCACGTCAAGACGACAATAGTGGCCTCGCTGGCAAGGTGGCGATCCGCAAGCCTACTGAGGGAGTCGGCAGAAACAAGGGGCATATCACCACAAAGGACGAGGACTCGCTTAGCCCGCTGTGCCAGTAGTTCCCTTGCCTGAAAAAGAGCATGCCCGGTACCAAGCTGCTCACACTGCTCGGCATAGCCAACGGCACTGCCAAGAACATCCCTTACCGCCTCAGCCTGATTGCCGACGACAACCACCACTTCGTGAGCGCCAGCGCCGTTGGCCGCGTCCATGACGTACTGGATCATTGGCCGGCCGGCGACAAGGTGCAACACCTTAGGCAAGGCCGATTTCATTCTCGTACTCTTACCGGCCGCGAGTATCGCCGCGGCAACCTCTCGCATAAGACCCCTCTAGAACCCTCTGAATAACAAAAAAGCAACGACCAGTAGACAGCGCGACCACGGGAAGGTTGTCACGTTCTGATCATTGCCTTATCATTTTCCTGTCCTGCCATTTGGAAGGACCTGCACCTATAGGTTCCGCCTGATAAGACCACGCCAGCCCCAAGATAATCGCCAGGCTATGGCCAATGGTTCTACTTGCTCTTGATGCTACTCGATCTACCTACCGCTGTCAAGCATGCGTTAGGACGAGCAATCTCCCGAGCTTGTTGACAAATAGCATTGCTTTCCCTATTATGGCGGAACCCGGCCCGTATTTCATCGACAAACCACTTGTCGAACCGCTATTCTCGATTTCGAGGGAGACTCAAAGTGATTGAAGAGAGTGTAGCGAATGTCCAGGCGCCACCCGTGCTCAAGCACTCGGGCTTCGGCATCGCCTCTTTCATGGTCGCCGTAGCCGTAGGTGCCACCGAACTTCTCTCCTTTAGCGCCAGTCTGTTTCTGCAAACCGCAACTCCCGGCGGCCTGCGTAGAACATCTCCCATTGCCGCCTCGCTCGGATTTCTCATGTGCAGCGGGATTGTGATGAACCTTGTCGGCATAGTTATGGCGGCGGTGGGGTCTATCATCAAGGGCCGCAAGAAGACCTTCTCCACTCTTGGCCTCGTCCTCAACATAACCATCATATTGGCCATGATCGGTCTCTTTATTGCAGCTTTGTTTGTGGCGTACGATGTCGACCTTCATGCAGGAAACGCCTGAATTGCCCACTCAAACTTATTTGCGAGTGCTTCGCCTACTTGGCTTTGCCCCGACAGGACGGGGGAAGAGCGCAGCCACCTCAGAACTGTATTTGTCCTTTCATACAAGCGGAGTGGTGCAATTCGCGATCGCCTCGATCTCGACGAGGGCTCCTCTTGGCAACGCGGCGGCTTGCAGGGCGGCGCGGGCGGGAGGGTCGCTGGGGAAAAACTCGCCGAACACAGCGTTCATAGCAGCAAAATCGGCAAGGTCAGCCATGAAGACCGTCGTCTTTACTACGTCCGTCAGAGAGCTTCCTGAGGCCTCCAGGACAGCCTCCAGATTGCTTAGCACCTGCCGGGTTTGCGCGGCGATGCCTCCTTCCACGAAAGACCCGGTAGCCGGGTCGATCGGAATTTGCCCGGAGACGAAGACGAAGCCTTGTGCCACGATCGCCTGCGAATACGGCCCAATTGCCGCTGGAGCAGCGCTCGTAGCCACGATTTTCTTGATCATTTGTATGACTCCTCTGCTGAAAGCTCGACACCGATCGCTTGTAGCCATTTCGCCGAATTATAGCACGCCTGCTCTCAATTGACATCTCTCCCCTTATCAACTAAAATCAGTTAACATCCTGCTCTCCTGGAGATCCACAGTTGACCAGTGACGAAATTCGCGAAGCATTTCTAAAGTTCTTCGAAGAGAAACGGCACTCGAGGATACCATCCTCTTCACTTGTGCCCCATGGCGATCCCACTCTTCTACTAACCAACGCCGGCATGGTACAGATCAAGCCCTATTTCCTGGGCGAGGCAACGCCGCCGAATACAAGATTGACTTCAAGCCAGAAGTGCTTCCGCACTACGGATATCGAAAAAGTCGGCGATTCCAGCCATCTGACCTTTTTCGAGATGCTGGGCAACTTCAGCGTTGGCGACTATTTCAAGCGAGAGGCAATCAATTGGGCCTGGGAGTTTGTCACACAGAGACTCGGTCTACCATCTGAGAGACTGTTTACAACTGTCTTCACCGACGACGACGAGGCCTACGATCTCTGGCGCGAGATTGGGGTTCCCGCCGAACGGATCTTCAGGTACGGGGAAGCCGAGGGCAACTGGTGGGGGCCGGCGGGAGAAACCGGGCCTACCGGTCCTTGCAGCGAAATCCACTTCGACTTTGGCGCTGAATCTGGCTGCAGAAAGCCAGGCTGTGGGCCCTCCTGCGATTGCGACCGGTTTCTCGAACTCTGGAACCTCGTCTTTATGCAGTACTATCAGGATGAACAGAAGGTCCGTACGCCGCTGCCAACAAGGAATATCGACACTGGCATGGGATTGGAGCGCCTCGCCACCCTTTTGCAGGGCATGAAGTCGGTCTACGAAACCGATATCTTCAGCCCCATCATCGATCAGGTATCGAGACTTACCGGAAAGACCTATGGGCAGGAAGACAACATCGATCGGGCCATCAGGGTCGTAGCGGAACACAGCCGGTCAGTAACCTTCCTCTGTGGCGATGGCGTTATTCCCGGCAACGAGGGTCGCGGCTATGTCCTCCGGCGAGTCCTCCGGCGCGCCGTGCGATTTGGGCGGCTCCTCGGTCTCGACCGGCCGTTTATCGGCGTAATCGCCGAAGTTGTTATTGACAAGATGGGCCATATTTATCCTGAGCTCGCCGCCAATCGGAATTTCATTCTTCGAGTTATCAATATCGAGGAAGCAAGGTTCAACCTGACGCTTTCCACCGGCCTGAGCCTCCTGGACACGATCATTCAGCGGGTCCTCTCCTCCGGCCAACCCGTCATTCCTGGCGACGAAGTATTTCGCCTCTACGACACCTACGGCTTTCCCAAAGAGCTCACGGCGGAGGTTGCCGAGGAGCAGGGCCTGTCCATCGACGATATTGGCTTCTGGACTGCAATGGAGCGGCAGCGAGAGATGGCTAGATCGGCCGCAAAGTTCGGGCTAGCTGATAAGCAGATGGCGGAACGTTACGAGCCGTTGGGCATCGAAAGAACGCATTTCGCGGGCTACGAAAGACTAATCGACCGGTCGCCGGTGCGCGCGATCATAGTGGATGGGCAAGCCACAGAAACCGCCTTTGTGGGACAGGATGTGGAGATCGTGCTGGCCCGGACTCCATTCTACGCGGAGAGCGGTGGACAAGTGGCCGATAAAGGGGTGATCATCACCACCTCCGGACGAATAGCCGTAAGAGACACGCAAAAGCCGCTGCCCGAAGTCATCGTCCACATCGGTCGCGTGGAGGAGGGCTTCGTTTCGGTTGGCGAGGAGGCCGAAGCCACAGTCGACGTCGAGAGACGTCTGGATATCGGTCGCAATCATACCGCCACCCACCTCCTTCATGCGGCTTTGCGCGACGTGCTGGGACCTCATGTCCACCAGTCGGGGTCTCTGGTTACGCCCGATAGATTCCGTTTCGACTTCACTCATCTGGCGGCCGTAACCAGGCAAGAACTAGAACAGGTCGAGTCCATAGTCAACCAGAGCGTCCGGCAGAACCTTGTGGTTCGAACCACGCTCAAGTCCTACGCCGAGGCCGTCGCCGAAGGAGCCCTCGCCTTCTTTGAAGACAAGTATGGCGAACAGGTACGCATGGTGGAGGTCTACCAGCCACGCGAGGAGTGTGCGTTAGCCGACGAAGCGGACGTGCCGATCGTCGGAGGGCAGACCGACCAGGGCAGCGACAAGGAAAACATGGACGCTCCCTTCAGCCGGGAATTGTGCGGGGGAACGCATCTCAAACGAACGGGTGAAATAGGCGCCTTCTTTGTCGTCGCCGACACTAGCATCGGCGCCGGCGCCCGCCGCATAGAAGCTCTAGCCGGTCGTGGCGCCGAACGCTGGGCGCGCGAGCGCATCAGCACTCTAGATGCCGCTGCCAGGTTATTGCAGGTGGCGCCAACCGAGGTGCCTGCAAAATCAGCGGCGCTGCTCTCTGAGATGGCCGACCTGCGCCGCCAGGTTGAGGCAGCACAACGACTAGCCCTCAAGAGAGAGATCGATTCGCTATTGGCCCAGGCTCAGTCGGTGGACGGAGTCAATGTACTCTCCGCTAAAGTGCCTGCACAGGACGTGGAGAGTATGCGGGAGATGAGCGACTGGATTCGGGACCGGTTGGGAAGCGCGGTCATCGTGTTAGGGGCCAACCTCAACGGGCGTCCGAGTTTCATCGCCACCGTCACCAGGGACCTCGTGGCCAAAGGCCTCCATGCCGGAAAGATAATTCAGGAGGTCGCCAAAGTAGCCGGGGGTGGTGGTGGCGGCCGTCCCGAGATGGCGCAAGCTGGAGGCAAGGATGCTGACAAGCTGGACGACGCCCTCAAGATCGTCCTTCAATTGGTCAAGATCTAGGGAGAGAAATCCTTGGCATTTACCGTTTATCTCTCCCCGAGCGACGAGGTAGCGTCAATCAAGGCGAAAATGGAGAAGGCCACAGACAATCCAGTGGTGGTCGTTGCCCCCAAGTCGGTGAAAGCCCTAAGGGACCCTCTGGCCTTGAAACTGCTTCAAAGGCATGCCCGGTTTCTCGGCAAGGACCTGGTCCTCGTAGCCTCAGATCGGATCGTGCGACACCTGGCCGGTTACCACGGTCTGGCTTCCTTTTCCTCTGTGACCCAAGTACGTCGGTGGCATCCGTCTGACAAACCTCAAGGCCGGACCAATGGTTCTCCCTTTCTCCAACAGCGTTCCGGCGTGGGCCTGTCCGGATTTGGGATTGGCCTATTCGTCCTCCTCGTCGTTGTCTTGCCCTTGATCGCGGGCTATTTTCTGATTCCCTCGGCTACCATTAACCTGTCTGCCGTTTCCACTCGTCTCTCGGAAACCGCAGCCATAACCGTTAGCACTGACACGAAATCTGTCGATCCCGATTCGAGAACCATCCCGGGCCGGATTGTGGAAACCCAATTGGAGTTCACCGATCAAACAGACATTGCCGGCAAGAAGCCAATGCCAGATGCTGTCGCAACCGGGCAAGTGACGTTCATGAACAAGGTCGGTCCGAAAGTGACCGTTCCCAAAGGAGCGATTCTTAGCACCAAGTCTGGCGTCAGGTTCCGCACGGGAGACGAAGCGATCCTTCCCGCCACGCAGTGGTCTTCGGTCCGGGTGGGAATAATCGCCGACCAGCCAGGCAAGGTCGGAAACGTGGACAAGTTGGCTATAGAGCTTGTAGTAGACTCTCTATTGGCAAATCAAATCGCCGTGGTCAACGAGAACCCTACCCAGGGTGGTACCGACAAAGAGGTTGGAGCGGTGACAACCCAAGACAGGGATCGTCTGGAGACACAGGCGTTGGCCAAAGCCAAGAACGCCTTATGGCAGAAGCTCATGGAAACCAAGAAGCCTTCGGAATCGATATATCGGGAGACTCTGACTACCCAGTTGATCGACAAGCAGTTCGACCGGGGCCTCGGCGAGGAGGCGAAAACCATTTCCGTCAAGCTGGTGGTGAGAGGCACCGGACTTGCCTTCGAAGCAGGTGCTTTGAACGAACTCATGACCAGGCTAATCGACAAGAAAATACCCGTCGGGATGAAGGTCAAAGACGGGCTAAAGGTAAAACCGCTGGGCATTGAAAAGTGGTCGGAGAGGACAGTGCTCTTTGCTGCGCAGGCCGACGCCACCGCCGTGACAGATCTGAATGAGGAGCAGGTCAAGAGCCAGATCGCGGGTAAGAGCAAGGAGGAGGCCGAGCAGTACCTGATCAATAATCTGGTTCTGGCCGGCGTTCCTGAACTGAGAATCGAGCCAGACTGGATATCATCGATTCCCCGATTTGGCTGGCGGACCAAAATTAATCTGCGGGTACCGTAAGCCGTGCGAATATTGGCCCTCGATGTCGGAGATAAACGAATTGGCGTCGCTCGCAGCGATCCGGAGGGTATGTTGGCAAGCAGCTTGACAGTGATCAACAGAGTTGGAAAAAAACGCGATGCGCGGGCCATTGCGTTGCTGGCCGAAGAAAACGAGGCCGGTCAGATCGTGGTGGGCCTTCCTCTAAACATGGATGGCAGCGAGGGCCAACAGGCGTTGAAGGTCAAGGAGTTCGCCGTGGCTCTCTCAACCAGAACCAGAATTCCCGTGGAATTCTGGGACGAGCGACTTTCCACCTTCCAGGCCCAACAGTTTATGCAGCAGGACGAACGCAACATTGCCGAACGCAAGGCATGGATAGACGCGGTGTCGGCCGCCGTCATATTGCAAAGTTATCTCGACAGCGCCAGACGGAGTAGGGATTGAAAACCATTTCTGCCTGCCTGGTCCGCTTGAGCCTCATGATGGCTATACTTGTTGTCGTCGGTGTGTTCTCGGCCATCCTCTTGCTGCCCGGCCGCATCGAGGAACTGGGACAGCACGCTGTGGACTACTTCGACAAGCCAGCTTCGGCAGTAAACAGCCAGGTATTGTTCCGTATTAATCCCGGGGAGAACGCAGCGACAATCGGCGAGCGTCTGGAAGCTCAAGGCCTCATCCGCTCGGCAGACGTCTTCCGTGTAATCGTCACCTATTACCGCATTAGTGGCAGCCTCGAGGCCGGCGAGTACGAACTGCGCCCGGACATGACCGTCACCGAGATCATCACTGTCATCCATAAGGGCCTCATCAAAACCACCTTAATCACCATTCCTGAAGGCTGGCGAACCGCCCAAATAGCCGAGTCCCTCGGCAAGCAAGGCATTTTCGGAAAAGAAGAATTGCTCAAGGCGGCAAAGGACGGCAATTATGGCTATGATTTCCTCCAGAGCGGCTCTAGCGGCGCCTATTTGGAGGGCTATTTGTTTCCCGATACCTATCGCATACCACCGTCAATCAGCCCGTCTGACCTGGTCAACTACCTACTCAAGAACTTCGACCAGCGGGTAACGCCGGCGATGCGAAACAAAGTGGCAGCAAGTGGACTTACCCTTCACGAGACTGTCACTCTGGCCTCGATCGTGGAACGCGAATCTGCCGCCACGTCGGAGCGTCCCCTGATCGCCTCGGTCTTTCTAAATCGTCTGGAATTGGGGATGCCGCTACAGGCCGATGCAACCGTGCAGTACGCCATTGCCAACGATCCCGCCAGCGTCGCCAGGTTCGGTTTCTGGAAGGTGGGGCTGACGCAGGCTGACCTCGATGTCGTTTCGCCGTACAATACGTATCGCAACCGAGGACTGCCACCAGGACCCATCTGCAATCCCGGATTGGAATCGATTCAGGCCGTTATCCAGCCAGCCGACAGCAACTTCCTGTATTTCGTGGCCGCCGGCGATGGCAGCCACGCCTTTGCCAAAACGCTTAGCGAACACGAGCGCAATATTCGCCTCTATCAGCGCTAGGTGATTTGGAACGCAATCGAACAATCCGTAGGGGCGGCCCCCTGTGGCCGCCCTCTCTGGCCTGCGAATCGATCGACCGTATCTGGCGGCCCCCTGTGGCCGCCCCTACCGCCAGCGCGACCGGGCCAGTCACGAGAAGGACACAACAAGATGACGATGATCGTAGGCATCATAGGCTTCCCTTTGAAACACACCATCTCGCCGGTCTTCCAACAGGCAGCCTTCGACCATCTGCACCTGGACATCCGGTATGAGGCATGGGAGACCGAGCCGCAAGACCTCGGTAAGATCGTTGAGCAGTTGCGTGGCAATCGCTATCTCGGTATGAACGTCACGGTGCCCTTCAAGGAAGTCG
This sequence comes from Dehalococcoidia bacterium, assembly GCA_030650265.1. The sequence goes on from JAUSEJ010000838.1 coordinate 7,854, forward strand.
TCATGCCGCTGCTGGACAAAATCGACGATCTGGCCCGCCGCATCGGGGCGGTAAACACCGTAGCCAACCGTGCAGGACTTCTGGTCGGTTTCAATACCGACGCTGCCGGATTTCTCCGCGCCCTTCGTGCAGTTGCCGGCTTCGAGCCCGGACACACGGTAGCAGTCATTCTGGGATCGGGAGGAGCAGCGCGGGCCGTGGCCTTTGCCCTGGCCGACGCCGGAGCTAGACGCATCTACATCGTAAACCGGACCTTGAAGAGGGCCGAAGCGCTCGTTGCCGATCTCGCCTTAAATGGTGTGAGTGGGGCCACTGTCTTTGCCCGACCATGGACCGACGCCGGATCCATAAGGGATATCATCGAAGAATGCGATCTCATTGTCAACACGACTTCCGTCGGCATGAAACACGGCCCTGCCGAATTGCGCTCGCCGCTTGAAGCCGGTGACATCCCCTCCCGTGCGCTCGTCTACGACATAGTGTATAATCCCGGCGTGACTCCACTGCTGGTCGAAGCCACTAAGGCCGGAGCGCGAACGCTAGGTGGATTGCCAATGCTGGTCTATCAGGGGGCCGCGGCCCTCGAGCTATGGACCGGCAAGGAGGCTCCAGTCGGGCTCATGCTAGCCAAAGCACAAGAGGCCCTTGCAAGAGGATAGAATCAATGTTTCGGTTCCTGACCGCCGGTGAATCCCATGGGAAAGGGCTTACAGTGATCGTCGAAGGGGTCCCCGCCGGACTCAAACTCGACGAAGATTCCCTTGCCGTTGATCTAGCACGCCGCCAGGTTGGTTACGGCCGGGGTGGCAGAATGCAGATCGAACGCGACCGGGCGGAGATAACGTCGGGAGTAAGGCATGGGCGAACCCTTGGCAGCCCCATAGCGCTCTACATCGAGAACCAGGATTGGGCTAACTGGCAGGAATCCTTGAGTATAAATCCAGTGGCAGCAGACATTCCGCCTATCACCCGTCTTCGCCCTGGCCATGCCGATCTGGCCGGAGCGCTCAAGTACGGCCATCGTGATGTGCGAAATATCCTCGAACGGGCCAGCGCCCGAGAAACAGCCGCCCGTGTAGCCGTTGGCGCCGTGGCGCGCCGACTGGCGGCCGAATTTGGCATTGAGATCCACAGCCACACTCTTTCCATTGGTGGGGTTATAGCGAAAATAGAGACACCGATAGATTGGTCGATTGTCGAGGCATCGTCGCTCCACTGTGCGGACCCGGAAGCAGAGAAGGCCATGATCGAGGCTATCGACGGAGCCAAAGCGGCGGGGGATACCATTGGCGGCATATTTGAGGTCATCGCCACCGGCGCGCCGGTTGGATTGGGAAGCCACGTGCACTGGGACAGGCGGCTCGATGGGCGCATCGCCGGGGCGATGATGAGCATTCATGCGGTGAAAGGCGTTGGAATTGGCGCTGGTTTCGGCGTAGCCCACCTGCGAGGATCGGAGACGCACGATGTGGTCGAGCAGACTCTCCTCGATCCCAATCCCGAGGGCAAGCGACCAGTTTCGCCCTTCCACCACGTGACCAATCGCGCCGGCGGCATCGAGGGGGGAATGAGCAACGGATCACCGATAGTAGTCCACGCGGCCCTAAAGCCTATTCCTACCCTATCCAACCCCCTCCCGTCCGTCGATCTACTCACCGGTGAGACCGTGCAGGCTCACTTCGAGCGGAGCGATGTTTGCGTCGTTCCGGCTGGCGGCGTGATCGGGGAAGCGATGTTGGCCATCGTTTTGGCCGAGGCCATTCTAGAAAAATTTGGCGGCGACAACATTGACGAAACGAAACGGAATCATCTATCTTATGTAAAGTCCCTATTTGAAAACAGACTGTTTCGTCCGTAGGGGCGTGCCCCCGTGCCCGCCCTAGTGGCCACCGAGACAATTCCGTCCGTAGGGGCGTTGTCCTTCATGGAAGGATGCCCGCCCCCGTGCCACAACGGGCGGACGACCATAAGGCGGCGACGGGCGGACGACCACAAGGCGGCGAATGGCAAACGATAGCAGGGCCGCCACAGGGGGCGGCCCCTACCATGGATAGGTAAGAGATGAGAAACCTGGGAATCCACTGTAACCGTATTCAGCATTTCGATGACCGCATTATCGAGAACGGCCTCACCTGGGGAGAGTTCTTTAGCCTGCCTCGTGAGCATTTCGAAATTCTTCGCACCAAAGTCAAAGACAATGGAACAACCGTAAGCATTCATCTGCCGCTGTTAGAGACGCCGTGGTACCCGCACGCTGTCACCTGGTCCCTGTTAAACGACCTGAGTCCCGAACGCCGCGAATTGACCTTCAAGATGGTCGAGGAGACGCTGCAACTCGCCAGCGACCTGAATCCCCGCTACATGGTGGTCCACTTTCCTACCCCCGGCGCGGAGCATAGTGGCGAGGTCTCTCATGTCATGGCACTGGATATTGGACGGAGGAGTGCCGAACGCTTAGCCCGACTCAGCGAAGCCTACGGAGTGCCGATAATGATCGAAGGATTTGGCCCTTCGCCCCTGCTCAATCCCGAGTTCTTGATGGAAGTAGTGACTACCTATCCGTCGCTCCGGTATTGTCTCGACATCGCCCACACGTTCATTTCGTCCCAGCGCGATGGCTTCGACTATTTCGAGTTCGTGCGAGCCATGGCTCCTCATATCGGCACCGTGCACCTCTGGAGCACGCGCGGGATTCAGGACTACCTCGCCTACAGACACATACCGCTTCACCCGACCCTCAAGCCCGAAGACGGCTGGGTCGACGTCGAAGGGACTTTGCGGCACGTGCGTCAGGTCAATCCTGACTGTCCGGCCATTATTGAGCACGGGGACAGGTTCCCGCCCGGGCTGGGACCCACCAATTACCGTGAGGGAGTGGAATGGATCAAAGGAATCGTCAAAACATCACCCTGATCGGTTTCTCCACGACCGGCAAATCGACAGTAGGCCGAAAGGCCGCTATGCTTCTCGGCTGGCAATTCGTCGACACCGATGATCGCGTGGTCGAAATGGCGGGTCAGCCCATATCCGCTATTTTCGCCGAGGATGGCGAGGACCGCTTCCGCGAGTTGGAGCATAATGCCATCGAGAAAGCACTGCAGGGCTGGCATAGAGTGGTCGCAACAGGCGGCGGCGCCATACTGCGCGAGGAGAACCGCGAT
>JAUSEJ010000841.1 GCA_030650265.1 Dehalococcoidia bacterium
TAGAGCCATAGCAAATTAGAATATGGGAACGGCTCCTGCCTGCTTGCAGAGCTCGTTGGCTGTGATGCGATCGAGTATCCGATGTCTCTTAACAGGTACTACCTTCGTTCCAATGGAGCAAATGGAGTGATTACCACGCACGGATCATGGTACGCGGCTACAATCTCCTTCAGCGCATCACGAAGCATGCCCCGGCATTCTTCTATATCGCGCCCCTCGGTCACGACCTCGGGCCATTCTACCAATTGACCCAAATAGCCGGTCTCGATCTTTGTATACTTAGCTGTAAAGTTAACCATCGGACCCCCTCGTGCTCTTCTCTATACTACCTCTGATCAAGTTGTGAGTCAAATTCTACCAGGTCCCAAGATGCGCTGATTTCGCCCTCATTGTTGATCAGAGTATTCAACATTACCTTCCGTCTGAGGTTTCTGTTCGATACGAGACCTGCTCAGCTCTCAGCGCGGGGCACATCTGGCACGGGGAGCATCTGGAAGCCGCCGAGCACCCGGTAGTTGACGGCCAACCGGAACCCTTTGGCGTACTCCACCTCCACCTGGTTTCCCCGCATCTGGGCGAGACAGCGATCTCGCTCAATGAGATGTTCGATACTGTTTGACAAACATTTCTGGCCGTGCTAATCTTTGAATATACTGGGTTTTGCGTTCGATCAGGCACCAGCGCTCCTGGAACATAGATGGCAATCACCAATGTGTTAAGTTACCCGTCGCACAACCACAGGCGGTGGCTGTCTTCTTTGGGATAGATGGCTTCAGGCGCGGATTTGGTTCGGAGCCGCAGCAGGCTTGTAGGGAAGGGTGATAGCTTGTTTGAGCGTCCTAAGCGTGACGAAGAACCTTCTCTGCAAACAGCGATCCTGCAAGCTGTCGCCTACGCGGACCTGTTTGATTACCCTCTTACCGCTGCCGAGTTGCACCAGTATCTTGTTGGCACGCCAGCGCCCCCTTTTGTAGTTCAGTCAATTCTGGAGGAAGACGGGCTCATCGCCCGGCGGTTGTCCTGTCGTGATGGTTTTTTCACTTTGCGAGGCCGCGAGAGTATTGTCGAAACCCGCCGGCATCGAACCGAGAACGCCATAGGAATGTGGCAGCGGGCCCGTCGATACGGCTCGGTCATTACCCGTTTGCCCTTTGTACGCATGGTGGGCGTGACCGGCGCCCTCGCTGTCGACAACGTGGAATCCGATACGGACATTGATTTTCTTATTGTAACAGAGTCGGGGCGACTGTGGCTGTGTCGCGCCTTCGTTGTTGCTCTGGTGCGTTTGGCGGCGTTCCTCGGCGATGACCTCTGCCCCAATTACTTCTTGACCGAAAGGGCCTTGATCCTACCGGAACGCAGTCTTTTCACTGCTCATGAGCTGGCTCAAATGGTTCCCCTTTCTGGTTTGGCTACCTATCGCCGGATGCGCCAGCTCAACGCCTGGGTCCTCGACTTCTTACCTAACGCCTTCGGCCAGACCAGAACGGGTCAGAATTCGCTGTCCCTTCGACATAAGGATGTGGCGCCTGTCTTCGGGAACTGGCGATCAGCAAGACGCCTGTCTGAGGTCGCTCTTGCCACCCGGGGCGGGACCTGGTTGGAGCACTGGGAGATGGAACGCAAGATACGAAAGTTTGGCGCTCAGAGCAAAACCTTCCAGGCCTTCTCCTCGTCGTCTGAGGCCACTCTCCGCGAAGACCAGGAAGTTTCGTTTTGCGCCGATCGCTGTAAGGGTCACTTTCAACCACACGGCCAGCGCATTCTTGAGGCGTTTGCCGAGCGTCTGCAGTCGCTGGACCTACCATTTCCGGCAATAGCGGCTAGTGGCGTCAGTTTGGGGTCGGGGCCGGGCGGGGGTTGCAGATGAGCGAAGTCCTGTTCGGCCAGTCCTATTACCTGGGTTTCGACGCCAAATTGTGGCAGGCTATGCAGCCGTACCCGCCTCTTGGAGCCATGTACGCCGCCAGCGTCCTCAGGCAGCGAGGCTACGATGTGGCCATGTTCGACGCCATGCTAGCCGGGTCGGAAGCTGAGTGGGAAGAAGCGCTCGAGCGGCATCAACCGCGCTACGCCGTTCTCTACGAGGACAATTTCAATTACCTGTCGAAGATGTGCCTGCTGCGAATGCGCGAGGCCGCCTTCACTATGATCGGTATGGCCCGGGCCCACAATTGCACAGTCGTCGTGGCTGGCGCCGACGCTACCGATCATGCCGAACTGTATCTGGCTGCCGGGGCCAATTTTGCCGTCTTGGGTGAAGGCGAGCAGTCGCTGGCAGAGTTGATGGATTGCCTCACTGGCAAGAGCGCCACGCGCGGCTGCGATAATGCGGTCCTTGAGTGCCATCACCCTAACCTTCTCCTCTTTCCGCTGAAGGACGGCGTGGCGAGGGAACAGGCCGGCACTTCCCATTTCATTGTTAGTAGTGCCCCGAGAGTCATGGTTAACGTCCATGAGATCAGTGGCCTGGCTTACCGTGATGCGGCGCCGGGAGGCGGGATCGCCCGCACTGCCGGGCGATCAGATATTGAGGATCTGGACAGTTTGCCATTTCCGGCCTGGGATCTGATCGACGTTCCTCGCTACAAGGATATTTGGCGCCGACGACACGGCAACTTCTCCCTGAACATGGTGACTTCCCGCGGCTGTCCTTTTCACTGTTCCTGGTGTGCCAAGCCGATTTGGGGCCAGCGCCATCACACCAGGACCCCGGAAAACGTCGTGGCCGAGATGCTATGGCTCAAGGAGACCTACCAACCGGACCACATTTCGTTCGCCGACGATATCTTCGGCCTTACACCCGGTTGGATTCAGCGCTTCGCCGACCTGGTGCAGCAGCAGAGCGTCGGTATGCCGTTCAAGTGCCTGCAGCGTGCCGACCTGCTGCTGAGGGGAGATACCATTCCGGCCTTGAAGCGGGCCGGAGCGCAGATGGTTTGGCTGGGAGCGGAATCTGGTTCTGACCGTGTCCTCAAGGCAATGGACAAAGGGATACTTGTTGATCAGATACGGGAGGCCGCCAGGCGTCTGCATGAGGCCGGCATCGAAATCGGATTCTTCTTGCAGTTTGGCTATCCTGGCGAGTGGCGGGCGGACATCGACGAAACCTTCCGAATGGTGCGTGATTGCCGACCAGATGACATTGGCGTGTCGGTTTCCTACCCGCTGCCCGGCACCCCATTCTACAATGCAATCAAGCTGCAACCGGGAGCCAAACAGAATTGGACCGACTCGGCTGACCTCGACTTGATGTATCAGGGTTCATATCCCGCAGCCTTCTATCGCAAGTTGCATGGTATACTTCACAAGGAGTTTCGCTCCCGGAAGGTCTGGGATGACCTGCGCCAGTTGGCCCGACGTCCTTTTTCCCTTAGAAAGCGGCATCTCCGGCAAGGAGCGGCCATGGTCTACTACGCCGGCACGCTCCCATTCGATCGCCGGCGGCTTCGTCGCCTGGAGCAGGCTTGAGACAACCGAGAAGAATGATCTAGCGCCAGGTGATGCATTTCGCTAATTATGCTAGGCCGTACTTTCAGTAAGGTTGAGGGGGAGGTGCTCCCTGAAGAGGTTGTATTGGATATTCTCCTTACCCATGGCTATTTCTTAAGCGAAGATCCGCTCGAATCGGCGGTGATGAAGCCTTACCCTCCGCTGGGAATCCTCTATCTCTCCTCCCATCTAAAGGCGCGGGGCCTTGCGGTAGGACTTTTCGATTCTACCTTCAGCAGCCGCGAGTCTTTCGCCGGGCTGCTGGTGCGAGAGCGCCCGGCGGTGATTGGCATCTACGGTAACCTATTAACCAGGGCCAGTGTTCTAAGAATGATTCATATTGGCCTTGAATATGGCGCCACAGTGGTGCTTGGCGGTCCGGAGCCGGCCAACTATGCCGATAAGTATCTGGGGTACGGCGCCGACGTGGTGGTCATTGGCGAGGGAGAGATCACCCTTGAGGAGTTGCTGCCCGCACTGGCTGTTCGAGGGCCACACGGTCTACACAATATTAAGGGCATCGTGTTTCGGGACGATGACGGTGCTCTTGTACGTACAGGGCCCCGGCCATTCATTAGCGACCTGGACGCCCAGCCATTTCCGGACCGGTCGGCCATTGAGCTTGCTCCCTATCTGAACGTCTGGCGTGAGCGCCACGGCATGACCTCGATTTCGCTGAGCACCGCCCGTGGCTGTCCCTATTCGTGCGCCTGGTGCAGCCACGCCGTATTTGGCACGAGCCACCGGCGACGCTCCCCGCAAAACGTGGCCGACGAGGTCCAACAAATAGCCCACACCTATCGTCCAGACATGCTGTGGTTCGCCGATGACGTTTTCACGATCCAACCCCGCTGGCTTCTGGCCTACGCCGCTGAACTAGAGCGTCGCGGCTTGCGGGTACCATTCGAGGCCACTGCCCGTGAAGATAGTCTGAATGAGGAGGTTATCTGTACGTTGGCCGCCATGGGCTGTTTTCGTCTGTGGATCGGCGCGGAAAGCGGATCGCAGCGTCTGCTGGACGCCATGCAACGTCGCACCGATGCCAGGCGCCTGCCAGATCTCGTGCGTCTCGCGGAAAAACACGGCATTGCCACCGGACTCTTCGTCATGCTAGGCTATGAAGGCGAGGATATGTCCGACATCAAGGCTACCGCTGCACTGTTGAAAGCAGCCAACCCTTCGACTTTTTTGAGATCTCTGGCCTATCCTGTGCGCGGCACCCCCTATTACGAACATGTGGCCGATCGGGTGATCGCCCCAAAGCCCTGGAGTGAGTGTACGGACCGTGATTTGACGGTAGCCGGCCGCCACTCGCGGCGGTTTTACTCTTTCGTTGATCGCTGGATGGTCGGTGAGGTGGCATGGCACAAACAACGACGCAGTTCCCCGCCGGACTTCAAGAAGCTGGCCCGGGCCTTCGCCGATGCCAGGATCGGCCGCTTGGGCATGTTCCTGTCTCAGCGAGAGGTGGAGAGTGGGTAGAGCTTCAGGGAGAGAAATGTCGATTAGTGATACAGGCGGTCACCCTTTCGACGCCGCCGCTCCCGGATATGACGTCGTGTTCACCAACACCAAATTGGGGCGGTGGCTACGAAATGCCGTTCGGCAGCGATTGTCAGCCATATTTCGTCCGGGCGATCGCATTTTGGACCTTGGTTGCGGCACGGGCGAGGACGCCATTTGGTTGGCGCAGCAGGGTATGCAGGTGCTCGCGACGGATGCTTCACCGTCCATGTTGGCGATCGGGCGTGGAAAGGCAGAAGCGGCTAATGTATTAGATATGGCTAGTTTTAGGAAGCTCGACCTGGCAAGTCTGAAAGACGACGATTGGGCAACTGGAGTAACCTTCGACGGAGTGCTGTCAAATTTCGGGGCGTTAAACTGTCTACCCGATCGCCGTTATCTGGCTCGGGAATTGGGTTGCCACGTGCGTTCCGGCGGATCTGTGGTGCTGGTAGTTATGGGACCATTCTGTTTGTGGGAGTTAGTCTGGTATCTGCTACATAGGAAACCAGGTGAGGCCCTCCGGCGCCTTCGCTCCGGTAGATTGGCCCATGCCGGAGGGGATGGGCAGCTACCGGTATGGTACCCATCGCCCCGACGGTTGCGGGCCGAGTTTGCATGTTGTTTCCGTCACCGGCAAACTGTCGGGATCGGAGCAATGTTACCGCCTACCTATCTAGGCTATTTGGTGGATCGATGGCCGCGCCTCTTTTCGATTTTGGCGTGGTCAGATCGTCATATCGGAGGCGTCTTCCCATGGATGTGGCTAAGCGATCACTACCTGTCCGTCTTCGAACGAAGGTAAAGCGTTCACTCTGGCGGCGCCTGTTCTGGTGGCGATTTCGCCTGTTTCAGCGCTATCGCTACGGCAACCTGATATTGGAAGAGGTAGCGGGGAGGCCAATACTGGTTCTGCCGGAGGTCTTCAACCCGAAACTCCTGCGCACCGGGGAATTCATGGGACAAACCATCAATGCCGACTTGATCCCGGCGGGCGCCCGGGTCCTCGACATGGGCACTGGCTCGGGGATTGTCGCCATATTGGCCGCCACCTGGGCAGATCGAGTTTTGGCCGTTGACATATCCCCGGAGGCAGTCAGGTGTGCTCGGATCAACGTCCTCCTCAACGAAGTCGAAGACCGGGTCGAAGTCTTTGAGGGAGATCTCTTTTTGCCGGTGCAGGATCAGCGCTTTGACGTCGTGCTTTTCAATCCGCCATATTTCCGGGGAACGCCTCACAGCGACCTCGATCGGGCCTGGCGGTCCATCGACGTCGTCGAGCGCTTCGCGGCTGGCTTGCCGGACCATCTGAAGCCCGACGGCTGCGCCCTTGTGGTACTCTCAACAGATGGCGACACGATTTCCTTTCTTAGGGCATTCGAGGCCAATAGACTGACCATCGGGGTAGTAGCCCAGCGCGATCTTGGAAATGAAGTTTTAGCCGTATATCGTCTGACGAGCACGAAAGAATAAAGAAAGCCGTCTGCTTATGCTGATTCTGTACAGCCCGCCCGGCTCTGTCCAACGCAAACCGATCCTGCCGATGTCGCTTCTCGCTCTCGGAGCTTTGCTAGAAGGAGCGCATGAGTACACGATCATCGATGGCAATTTGGTGACCGATGCCATGGCTGCTATCGATCGGGTGGTGCGCACATCAGGGGTCGATTTGTTGGGAATGACCGTGATGCCCGGTCCCCAACTTAATCACGCGGT
>JAUSEJ010000859.1 GCA_030650265.1 Dehalococcoidia bacterium
ACTCGTGGCCGTCGAAGGCTACGCACCGCAGAGCCCATTGGCTCTTATCTAAGACCTTATTTCGCCTTAAACGATGGTTGACGTTCGAGAGCATGTCGCGCAACCGCTCCGTATCCATAAGAGCCCCGACCTCGCCAATCCGGTCGGCGCTGGGCTTCCGCTTCCCCACGATCTTCTCCCATCGGCCCGGTACGCGTAATTGGACTTCCATCGCATTGAGGCTTTGCAGGTGGGTTACATACATCATGAAGGCGCTGAGAAAAACAGCGGAAGTGGGAATCTGGGGCTTCGGGCGCGTATCGCTCAACTGCTTCATCTGCGCACCCAAGCCAAAGACCTTCTCTATGTAGCCGCAAAATCGAGCCATCATGATTGGGACCGTCCTTCGCGCTGGGCTTTCTGCTGGGTGAACCGCTCCAGAGACGCTTGCGACATTTCCTCAATCAATTCCTCTGCTTTTCTCAGGTTCTCGACCAGAGTGCGGGCCAGATCCTCCAGCTCCGGCGGGACATAGAGCATCTTTCGGGTCTTGCCTACCCGGGTAGCCAGGTAGAGCGAAACATGTTTCTCTCCCTTGGCGCACTTGCATCCCGTCTTCCCGCACGTGCGAGCCATGCTCACCAGGCTGGCACGAGCAAGGAGATTGTTGGCAGCGAGGAGTTGAATCAAGCGCGAACGTGCCGCTCGGTCCTTTGGGGGGAGTTGAGAGTGGTGGGTCACGAGAAGCCTCCTTACTAATCTGATACATGTTACTCTATCAGATTAGCCCGAAAAAGTCAAGTACTTTCCCAATGCGAATTTGCTCGGCCACTCTGACCTACCAGAAGATCACTGATTTACGAGGGATTGGAGGGCGTCAAGAAAAGAAGTTGCGGAATCGCTGCCGGGACGGGGGAGTCGAATCATCATAACCCATCGATGTTAGTCGATTTCTGTGTTTGCCAATATCGTGTCCGCATAATTGACAAGTAACGAAGAAGGCAGATTCACCAGCTTTCGCCATGGCCACTACCTTCAGAACTGGGTCTGGGAAGGTGTGATAGGAGAAGGCGATGTTGCATACTACGGTACTAAACCAAATGAACTAGAACGGTAGCCTGGTAGATGCCTTGCACGGTGCGTGCATCTATGCTATCATAGCGACACTTCGGTGGCATTGGACCAAAGCTAATACCCTTTTTGTTTGAATGAGGGGTTTCACGAGGTCGGCAGTTCAAAGTACATCGCAAGGATAATTGTTCTTTTCCGTTGTTTGTAGAGGCGTCCGAAGCGTTCGGATGGCGTCGAAAGGGCGGTAGCATATCGTTCGCGGTCTACATCAGGCGCAGCCTGGTAGCCAAGCTATCTATTGTACCGGCAGCCTCCGTTCCAGGTGCCCGGGCCATTTGCCGCTCCGCTATGATGTGATATGGGCGGTTATGGAGAATAGACTTCTCCCGGAATCGTCGGCCCCGCGAATTCTCGTGTATTGGTCTAGAAGGACTGTTGATGCCTGAACCGACAAAGGTTCTTTGTGTTTTTGGAACAAGACCGGAAGCGATAAAGATGGCTCCGGTTGTCAAAGAATTGCAGAACATGCCTGATCGCTTTGCGTGCAGGGTGTGTGTGACAGGCCAGCACCGGGAGATGCTCGATCAGGTTCTCCGGCTGTTTGATATTCGTCCGGACTACGACCTGAATATCATGCAGACGAATCAATCGCTGACGCAACTCACCGCCAAAGCGCTGACCAGTCTAGAGCCGGTTATGGTTACGGAAAGGCCGGACTGGGTTCTTGTCCAGGGCGATACCACGACTGCAACTTGTGCAGCCCTGGTCGCCTTCTATCATCGTATCAAGGTCGGGCATATCGAAGCAGGATTGAGAACGTGGAACAAGTTCCATCCTTTCCCGGAAGAGGTCAACCGAAAACTCGTGGATGCTTTTTGTGATATTCACTTTGCCCCCACCGAGGTATCTCGCCAGAATCTGTTGCGAGAAGGCATCAGCGATTCCAGCATCCACGTCACGGGTAACACGGTTGTGGACGCCCTGAACATGGTTGCCAATCTTGAGCCGACAGCGGAAATTCTCTCGCTGTTTCAATCGCTTGGAATGCAGGACACTATCGGCGGCCTCCCAAGTGCTGCGTCTGCTTCTCACCGCCTGATATTGGTTACAGCCCACCGTCGTGAGAGCTTCGGCAAGCCATTGGAGAATATCTGCATAGCGCTAAGACAGATAGCCTCACAATACAGTGAAGCGCGCATTGTCTATCCGGTACATCTCAATCCAAACGTCCGGCGAGTGGTTAATGACATCTTGGGCGACATCAAGAACATCTCATTGCTCGAACCTTTGGATTATCTGCCAATGGTGTACTTGATGAAGCGTTCGTATCTGATTCTCACCGATTCCGGCGGGATACAGGAGGAGGCCCCTGCCTTTGGTGTACCAGTATTGGTTCTGCGGGAGACAACGGAGAGGACAGAGGCCATTGAGGCAGGAACGGCCCGACTGGTGGGCACGGACACGGAAAAGATCGTCGAGTGGGCTTCGCGGCTGTTGGACGATGAGTGCGAGCATCACAAGATGGCACATGCGGCCAATCCGTTTGGCGATGGGCACGCGAGCGAACGTATCGTGGAGCAACTGCTTGGTAGAGAATCAGAAATCCCGATTGAGGCGCTCGTGTGAAAAGTATTTGCGTATTGGGGCTCGGCTATATCGGGCTACCAACGGCGAGCATGTTTGCCATGCACGGCCATACCGTCGTCGGCGTTGACGTAAATGAGCATGTGGTTTGGGAACTGAATCATGGCAATGTTCATCTACAGGAACCCGGCCTCAAGAACTGCGTACAGGCGGCGCTACAATCTGGTAGCATGGTGGTCTCTAGCCGACCTGAACCATGTGACGCGTTTATTATTGCGGTGCCAACTCCACTCTTAGATGACAGATCGAGTGATAATGGGATTGAACCTGGCCGGTCCAGGCGGGCGGACCTGTCCTATGTTCGCTCGGCGACAGAGGCAGTACTTCCTTTTCTTCGCGCTGGCAACCTGGTGATCCTCGAGTCAACTTCACCGCCGGGAACGGCTGAGAAGCTGGTTGTTCCCATTCTGGAGAGATCGGGGCTGAAGGTAGGACGGGATCTGTTTGTGGCTCATTGCCCGGAGCGGGTTCTACCGGGTAGTATTCTGGAGGAGCTAGTACACAACGACAGGATCATCGGCGGCGTAGATCGTGCATCGGCAGAACTGGCAAGGAGCTTCTACTCCTGTTTTGTGAAGGGCCAGATCATCCTCACCGATGCCACGACAGCGGAGCTGGTGAAACTGATGGAGAACACTTATCGCGACGTCAACATAGCGATGGCGAATGAGTTTGCCCTGGTGGCAGAACACAACGGGATCGACGTTTGGGAGGCGATAGACCTGGCGAATCGCCACCCGCGAGTCAACATATTGAAGCCGGGACCCGGAGTTGGGGGACACTGCATCGCCGTAGACCCCTGGTTCATTGTGGAATCAGCGCCGGAGGTGACCCCTCTTATTCAAGCCAGCAGGAATGTGAATGAGGGAATGCCGGCGCGGGTCGTGGAATTGGTGAAGCAGGCCGTCTCTGCCAGTGGCAAGGTTACGATTGCCTGTCTTGGTCTCGCCTACAAAGCAGATGTAGATGACATCCGGGAAAGCCCGGCAGTCGAGGTAGTGCGGTTGTTGCAGGTGGATGGATTTCAAGTCCGGGCTTACGATCCACATGTTGAATGTGGTAAGGTAACCGGACAGGTGAATTCATTGGAAGAGGCGTTAGAGAACGCTGAAGCCATCGTGCTACTAACCGACCACCGTGAGTTTCGTGAGCTACGCCCCGATCAACTGGGCAATCTCCCGGCGGTAACCGTGATCGATACGCGACGTACGATAGCTGACGAAGCGTGGATACTTGCTGGACTCGAGGTTTGGCGATTGGGGACGGGGAGAGTTATTCGCGAAGTAACAGCCGCCGGAAATGAGGCAGGGTTGGCAGAGGTAGACAGGAAGGCACAAGCGTTGTGGCGCGCTATTTAGTTACCGGATGCGCCGGGTTCATCGCCTCTAAGGTCGCCGAGTTCCTGCTAGAGGACGGCCATGCGGTCGTTGGCGTGGATAACCTCAACGACGCATACGACGTGAGGCTGAAGAGATGGCGCCTTGCGCGTCTTGCTGGCCTGTCAGGGTTCGTCTTTCACGAGTTAGATATTTGCCGCCGTGAGTCCCTGCAGCGCTTAGTTGCCGATCGACTAGGCTTTGACGGCGTGATCAACCTCGCTGCCCGGGCCGGTGTCCGTCATTCCGTCGATGACCCTTGGGTTTATCTTCAAACCAACGTTACCGGCACGTTGAACTTGCTGGAGCTGTGCCGCGAGCTCGAAGTCAAGAAATTTGTGCTGGCTTCTACGTCCAGTCTGTACGGTGCGAACAATCCCCGACCCTATCTTGAAGATGCGAGAACAGATGAACCCATTTCGCCCTACGCTGCTTCGAAGAAAGCGGCTGAAGTAATGTGCTATGCGTACCACAGCCTGTACGAGATCGACGTGACGATTCTTCGCTATTTTAGCGTCTATGGTCCCGCCGGACGGCCCGATATGGCGCCATTTCGCTTTGTTCAGTGGATTAGTGAAGGACGACCGGTCACCGTTAACGGCGATGGCAGCCAGTCTCGCGATTTTACTTATGTGGACGACATCGCCCGGGGAACGATAGCGGCGTTACGGCCGCTGGGTTACGAAGCGATCAATCTCGGGTCAGACGCGCCGGTGGTTCTGATCGATGTCATTCGCCAGATCGAGCAACTGGTGGGAAACCGAGCCATGATTCAGTACAAACCTCGCCATCCTGCCGATGTGCTAACTACGTGGGCGGATATTGGCAAAGCAGGCAAGATACTTGGCTGGAAACCGGAAGTCTTGTTTGAAACAGGATTGCAGCGACTAGTAAGTTGGTATAAGGACAACCGGAATTGGGCCAAGGATATTGTGACGGACTGACCCTCTCGTCATCGTCGACATTCGTGGAATCGGGCTGGTAACATGATCCGACCCAGTCTCCAGCTTCGAATTGTCCTAGCCGTCATCTTTCTGACATTGATTGCAGGACCGAATATTGCGAGCGCAGCGTATAACAACGCTGGAAGCATCCTCTTGGGCAAGACGCTACACGCGTCTGCTACCACCAACGGATCTTTCTATTCGATGTCGCCTTATCCGCAAATGGTCGGCTACTTTGCTGAGGCCGTGCACTTAGATCGTTCGAATTCGCGGGCCTATTACAATCTCGCTACGGTGTACTATTTGATGGGTGACTATAAGCGGGCAGAGAGTTTTCTTATAATCGCAAAAAACCTTGGCACAGAAGAATCTCTGGTGCGTCCTGGAGTGTTGGAAACGAATGACAAACAGAGATTTGGCGAAGAATTCATGCTTGGCCGTCAGCGCTAGGGGTGATCATGTCATTAACTATTAATTGTTATCTACAGTTGGCGGGCCTTGAAGTGAATTTGCTTGTACAGATAGCTGCGAATGTGATCAGGAGAAGGTGATGGGCTCTTTCTGGCAGGATCGGCCGACTTTTGTTACCGGCGCCACTGGCTTCCTAGGAGGTTGGTTGGTGCGGCGACTGACGCAAGCGGGCGCTCATGTCGTGTGTCTAGTACGAGATTGGGTTCCCCTGAGTGAACTCGTACGCTCCCGGACGATAGATCAGGTAACGGTGGTTCGGGGAGATGTGACAGATCAGGCCTTGCTGGAGCGAACGCTAGGGGAGTACGAAATCAACACCGTATTTCATCTGGCGGCCCAGACGATTGTGACGATTGCCAATCGCAATCCGGTGTCGACTTTCGCCACAAACATTGGCGGTACTTGGGCGCTTTTGGAAGCCTGCCGTCGCAGCCCAGCCGTTCAGCAAATCATTGTAGCATCGTCGGATAAGGCCTACGGCGACCAAATAGTGCTGCCTTACGACGAGGATACACCCCTTCGGGGGCAACATCCTTACGATGTCAGCAAGTCCTGCGCCGACTTGATTGCGCATACCTACGCCAAGACCTACGACCTCCCGGTAGTAGTTACCCGCTGCGGCAATTTCTACGGCGGGGGCGATTTGAACTGGAACCGAATTGTCCCCGGTACAATACGTTCGATTCTGCGTGGCCAGCGCCCCATCATCCGCTCGGATGGCGATTACATCCGCGATTATTTCTACGTGGAAGATGGTGCAGCCGCCTACACACTGTTGGCAGAGCAACTGGCCTCTAAGCGGGACCTCCTGGGCGAGGCGTTTAACTTCTCAAATGAGCTTCAGATCACGGTGCTGGATTTGGTGGAGCGCGTGCTGACCCTTATGGAGTCAGATCTACGGCCAGATATTCGAAATGAGGCAAGCAACGAGATTCGCCACCAGTATTTGAGTGCTGCGAAGGCTCACAAGGTGTTGGATTGGCATCCGCTTTTTACCTTGGATGAAGGACTAATACGAACGATATCGTGGTACAAGGAGTTTATTGGCAATGAGCCAAGAGTCTGAATTGCTGCGATCGCAGATAATCGAAATGGTGCGTGGTTACCATTCGGTTGCTTTCGCGGCGCCGGCGTTCGTGCCGGGAGAAACGCCGGTACCGTACGCCGGTCGAGTATTCGATGACGACGAGCTAGCGCTCCTGGCGGAGGCCTCCCTTGATTTCTGGCTGACTACGGGGCGTTTTGCCGCTCAATTCGAGCGGGAGTTCGCTCGTTTCTGTGGCGTTCGCCATGCCATACTGACCAATTCAGGCTCGTCGGCCAATCTGCTTGCTCTCTCCTGCTTGACATCGCCCAAACTTGGCGACCGGCGCTTGAAGCCCGGCGACGAGGTTATTACAGTCGCCGCGGGCTTTCCGACTACAGTCAATCCGATTATTCAGAACCAGCTTGTGCCAGTGTTCCTGGACGTTACGCTGCCGACCTATAATGTGGATGTAAGCCAACTGGAACTCGCTCTATCCGATCGGACGCGCGCCGTAATGCTGGCCCACACGCTTGGCAACCCGTTCGATCTGGCTGCGGTTACTGCCTTTACTCGCAAGCATGGCTTGTGGCTCATTGAGGATTGCTGCGACGCCCTCGGCGCCACTTTTCATGGCCAAAAGGTTGGGACCTTTGGCGATCTGGCTACAACCAGCTTCTATCCGGCGCACCACATCACAATGGGGGAAGGCGGCGCCGTACTGACCGATGACCCGGCGCTGAAAGTTCTGGTCGAGTCTTTTCGTGACTGGGGGCGGGACTGTTGGTGTGATCCAGGCCAGGACGACACCTGTGGCAAGCGCTTCGATTGGCAATTGGGCGAGCTACCCCGCGGCTATGACCACAAGTATACTTACTCGCATATTGGCTACAATCTCAAGTTAACCGATATGCAGGCGGCAATCGGCGTGGCTCAATTGAAGAAACTCCCTGGCTTTATCGAAACGAGGAATCGGAACTTTACGCTACTTAACGCACGGCTCGAGCGCTACCAGGAGTTTTTCATTCTGCCCGAGCCAACGCCTGGAGCGCAGCCTAGCTGGTTTGGTTATCCCATAACTGTACGTGAGGGTGGGTCGTTCGGGCGCGACGACGTGGTGCAGTTTCTGGAGTCGCGGAAGATCGGAACCCGCCTGCTCTTCGGGGGCAATCTGCTCCGCCAGCCGGCCTATGCAGGTATTAGTCGTCGTGTGGTAGGCAATCTGGAAAATGCAGACCGGATAATGAGAGATACCTTTTGGGTTGGCGTATCTCCCCGTATAACGTCGGAAATGATGGGCTACGTTCTGGAGTCGTTTGACGCCTTTGCTACCGAGTCAATGTCAAGAAGGGGTCGCATATGACAGATGACATCCCCGTCGTCATTCTTTGTGGTGGAATGGGTACTCGGCTGCGAGAGGAGACCGAGTTTCGGCCCAAGCCGATGTTGGAGATTGGTGGTCGCCCGATGCTCTGGCACATAATGAAGATCTACGCTCATTATGGCTTCAAAGACTTTATTTTGTGTCTTGGCTACAAAGGGGATATCATCCGCGAGTTTTTTCTTAATTATCGAGCGATGAACAATGACTTCGTGGTCGAACCCGGGCTAGAAAAGGTGACGATTCTGGGGAACGATTGTCAGGAATTAGACTGGCGGGTGACTCTCGCGGAAACGGGCGCTGTCAACATGACGGGATCGCGGCTCAAGCAGGTGCAGAAATACGTTGGCAATCGCACCTTTATGCTGACCTACGGAGATGGGGTGGGCGATATCGATATTCGAGCCTTGTTAGATTTTCATCGCCACCACAGTCGCATCGGTACAGTCACAGGCGTGACTCCCGGGACGGCAAGATTCGGTGAGATTGTGGGCGATAGAGGCGTAGTAGTGTCCTTTGCCGAGAAGCCACCCATTAGCGCAATCGTTAACGGTGGATTCTTCGTATTCGAGCCGGACTTCTTCAACTACATACCGGTTGAGCCGGACTGCATTTTGGAGCGTGACCCTCTCGAGCGCCTTGCGGCCGACAGAGAACTTATGGTATATCAACATGGCGGGTTCTGGCAGTGCATGGATACACCAAGAGACATGGATGCGCTGAACCAGTTGTGGAACCAGAGGAAAGCCTCTTGGGCTTTCTGGCAAGCCGAACGGAATGGCCTTGAGATTGATGGAGGGAATAACCGATGATAGGCGATGATGGCAGACCTCTTTTCGTTTATGAGATGGCCAACAACCACATGGGCAGCCTGGAGCATGGGCTGAGAGTCATAAGAGAACTCCATGAGGTTAGCAGGGATTTTGAATTCAGCTTTGCCTTCAAACTGCAGTACCGCGAGTTGGAAACCTTCATCCATCCTGACTACAGAACCCGGGCTGAGTTCAAGCATATCAAGCGCTTCACGGAGACGGCTATCGACGAGCAAATGAAGCTGGCGCTACTCGATGAGATGAGGAAACTGGGATTTGTGACGATGTGCACGCCATTTGACGAGCCGTCGGTTGATCTCATTGAGAAGCATGGCTATGACATTATCAAGATCGGCAGTTGTTCCTTCACTGATTGGCCGCTTCTGGAGCGCGTTGCCCAAAGTGATAAGCCCATCATTGCCTCGACAGCCGGCGCCACCCTGGAAGATATCGATAGCGTTGTCAGTTTCCTCGATCATCGCGGCAAATCCTTTGCGATCATGCATTGCTCGGGCGAGTATCCTACCATCGAATCGCATCTCCAACTGAATCAGATCGATATTCTCCGGCAACGGTATCCTCAGGTGAGGATTGGCTACTCCACCCACGAGGACCCGGACAATTTCGACGCAGTGAAGATGGCCGTAGCCAAAGGCGCTACCATCTTCGAGAAACACATTGGCGTGCCGACGGAGCAAGTCAAGTTAAATGGCTACTCGGCCAATCCACAGCAAGTCAAACGATGGTTGGAATCGGCCAGCCGGGCATTCGCAGCCTGTGGTGCCACCGGAAAGCGTCCGGCCGCCAGTGAGGAAGAGATCACCAGCCTGGGTTCGCTGCGCCGGGGAGTCTATGCCAAACGACCGATCGACAGGGGTCAGAGAGTAAGACTGGCCGATGTTTTCCTCGCCATGCCGGCTTTGGATGACCAGATAACCGCCAACGACATGTCGAAGTACACGGAGTTCTATACTGAGGCTAACATCGGTGTGAATGAGCCGGTGCTGTCGTCGAATACGACGAGACGAGAGACACGAGAAAAAATCTATGGCATTGTCCAGCAGGTAAGAATACTGCTGCGGCAGAGTGGTGTCGTGGTGCCACCCCGGGTCGATCTGGAGATATCTCATCATTACGGTATCGATCGTTTCCACGAGTACGGCCTCACCATGTGCACCATCGTGAACCGCGAGTACTGCAAGAAGCTAATCATAGTTCTGCCCGGCCAGAAACATCCGGAGCAGTACCACAGGGTGAAAGAGGAAACCTTCCACGTTCTCTACGGAGACGTGTGGCTCAACCTGAACGGCAGCATGAGTCAATGCAGGGCCGGTGAGGTCGTTACCGTGGAGCAGGGCGTGACGCACAGTTTTGGCACGGAGGGCGGCGCGATCATCGAGGAAATCTCCTCGACCCATCGAGCCGACGACTCGTTCTACCTGGATCCGGCTATTGCCAAGAACAGCGACCGGAAGACCCTGCTAACTTATTGGCTCGGCTAGGCAATTCGGAGACACCATTTGAGGACCATTGTCTGGGATGTGGACGACGTTCTAAACGACCTAATGCGGGATTGGTTCGAGAATAGGTGGCTAGGGTTACATCCTAACTGCAGCCTGCGCTACGAGGACATCGTCGAGAACCCTCCTCATCGGTTGCTGGGAGTTAGTGTCGACGAGTATCTCTCCTCTCTCGATAGTTTTCGATTGTCTGGCGCCTGGCTCCAGTTGACCCCGGTCGCTGAGGTGTTGGCGTGGTTTCGAGAGTACGGCAGTCGCTTTCGTCATGTAGCCCTGACGGCGACGCCTTTGAGTTGCGCAAACATCTCGGCGGCCTGGGTAACGCAACATTTCGGGATGTGGATTCGCAGTTTCAATTTTGTGCCGTCGTCCCGGCCGGGGCAGAACGTTTTGACGTATGACCAGAACAAAGCGGAATTCCTACGCTGGTGGGGTCGGGCCGATGTTCTGGTGGACGACAGCCCGGCCAACGTAAACGCCGCGCGGGATATGGACATTCAGGCGATACTGGCGCCACGACCGTGGAACGACGGCAAGGGAACCATAGCCGAGGCCCTTCGAGGCCTGGCTGAGACAACAGACTGAAGTCGTGACTGTCTCCCATATTTCCTAGAATCAAGCGAGGATGCAATTTACCGATAGAACTAGGGATCGCTAGATGAGTATTCACACGAAAATTAAGCTCTCGGACTACGTATTCCGCTTCGTCGCCGATCTTGGGGTAAAGCATGTCTTTACCTTGGTGGGCGGTGGCAGCATGCATCTGGTCGATTCACTGGGCAAGTGTAGCGACATCGAATATGTTTGCAATCTCCATGAGCAGGCCAGCGCCATTGCGGCTGAAGCTTACGGGCAGTATACCAACAATCTTGGCGTCGCTCTAGTGACCACCGGTCCCGGGGGAACCAACACCGTTACCGGCGTCGCCGGCGCCTACCTC
Source organism: Dehalococcoidia bacterium (assembly GCA_030650265.1). Next base: position 11,163 of record JAUSEJ010000859.1, read on the forward strand.
GAGTCGACGCCCTGCCTATTTATCTCCGGGCAGGTCAAGCGTTCGGACTTGATCGGCGATCGGGGTGTCCGGCAAATGGGTTCGCAGGAGATTGACATAATATCCATCGTAAAGTCGATAACCAAATACGCGGTGACTGTTATTGACCCGACCACAATCAGGTACCATCTGGAAAAAGCGGTTCACATTGCCAAGAGTGGTCGGCCAGGCCCCGTATGGATCGATATCCCCCTCGACGTCCAGGCCGCCACGATCGATCAGGCAGAGCTTAAGGGATTCGATTCCCGGGAGACCGAAGAGCATGGCGACCATAGCGAGCTCGAACGGCAAGTTTCAGAGGCCATCAGGCTCCTCAATGAGGCCGAACGTCCTGTATTTCTCGCTGGCGCCGGAATCAGATTGGCGAAGGCCGAGGCTGCTTTTCGGAGGCTGGTTGAGGCGCTTGGCATTCCCGTATTAACTACCTGGAAGGCTATCGATTTCTTGCCGGAATCTCACCCACTCTTCGCCGGCCGCCCCGGGGCAGTTGCCTCCCGGGGTGCCAACTTTTGTCAGCAGAACGCCGATTGGCTAGCCACGATTGGGGCCCGACTCGATTTCGGCCAGACCGGATACAATCACGCCAATTTCGCCCGGGCCGCCAGAAAAGTCATGGTCGACGTCGACCCGGCCGAGATCAGGAAGATGGAGATGCCTATCGACGTGCCCGTCTGTGCCGACGCGGGTGTTTTTATCGAGGAGTTTCTTCGTCAGATGGACAAAGTCAAGCCGCGAGATCGATTGGCATGGCTAGCCCGTTGCGCCGAGTGGAAGCGAAGATATCCTGTTATCCTCCCGGAGTATTGGGAGCAGCGATCACCGGTCAATCCTTACGTGTTGATTGATGTTCTGTCTGACGAGCTTACAGGCGACGACGTCATCGTACCAGGCAGCTCCGGCCAAACGGGCAGCGAGATATTCATGCAATCTTTTCGGGTAAAGGCAGGCCAGCGCATATTCAATACCTCGGCCTTGGGTTCCATGGGATTCGGTCTGCCGGCAAGCATTGGCGCCTGTCTTGCCAGCGGGAGAAAGCGAACGATCTGCGTCAACGGCGATGGAGGATTCCATCTTAACATTCAAGAGTTGGAGACGATCAAGCGATTGAATCTCCCGATCAAATTATTTGTGCTCAACAACGGGGGTTACGTCTCGATCAGGTTCACCCAGCGGAACTATTTCGGTGGGAACTACGTGGGGAGCGGCGAGAGCAGTGGCTTGACCTTGCCCGATATCGTAAAGATAGCTACAGCCTATGGATTGGCGACCGCCCGCATTGACTCTCACAACGAGATACGACAGCAGGTCAGGGAGGTTCTCGAAACGCCGGGTCCGGTCATCTGCGAGGTAATCGCCATGGACGACCTGCCGACCGCCCCGCGGATGTCCTCGGCGGCAGGAGCCGATGGCTCCATGGTCTCCAAGCCCCTCGAGGATCTCTGGCCGTTTCTGGGTCGTGAAGAATTTCGGGCCAACATGATAATTTCTTCTTTGGAAGAGTGAGGCGAGACTGTATCCAGATGAAGGTTCTCATTACCGGCGGTGGTGGTTTCATCGGTCGAAACTTGAAGGAACAACTCGGAAGCGGGTTCCAGGTTGAGGCACCCTCACATCTCGAGCTTGACCTTCTGGACGAAGACGCTGTTCAGAGTTATCTATCTGTCGGCTGCTTTGATGCCGTGATGCACACTGCCACCGAGAACGCAACTCGAAACGCCAAGCGCGACGTGACCAAAGTTTTGCACAATAACTGCCGGATGTTCTTCAACCTGGCCCGTTGCTGCGACAAATTCGGGAAGATGATCTATTTCGGTTCCGGCGCTGAGTACGACGCGCGCTATTATAGGGCGAAGATGGACGAGAACTACTTCGACTCCCACATTCCGGTTGACGACTACGGGTTTTCAAAGTACATTATGGCCAAGCATATTGACAATTGTCAGAACATCTTTGACTTGCGCCTGTTTGGGGTCTTTGGTAAATACGAGGATTGGCAGATCCGGTTCATCTCCAACGCCTGCTGCAAAGCCGTGTGGGACTTACCGATAACCATAAGGCAAAACGTCGTCTTCGATTATCTCTGGGTTGACGATCTGGTGAACATCACGAAGTGGTTTATTTGCAGCGAACCCAAGCATAGGCACTACAATGTTTGTGCCGGACGGACCTATGACCTGCGGACGCTGGCGGAGAAGGTGCTCGCCGTTTCGGGTAAGAATCTGGACGTCGTGATCGCCCGGGCAGGACTCGGCAAGGAGTACAGCGGCGATAACTCCCTCCTTCTAGCGGAGATGGGCGAATATCCTTTTCGGGATATGGATTCCTGCATTCGAGATCTGTATGGCTGGTATGCCAACAAGAAGCAGGAAATCGATCCGCTTGAACTGCTAGCTGAGCACTACCGGTAATTTGTAGCTGATTGAGGATTGAATCATGAATAGGCGGATAAACAGTAATAGCCATTCGGCCGAAGATGCACTCGAGGACTTATTGAGCGAGCCTATAGACGCGGCATCAAAACGCCGCGGCGAGCTTTTTTCGGAGCTGATAGGCGAACGACCTGTCGTCCTGTTTGGGGCCGGGGGGTTGGGAAAGAAGATACTGAAGGGATTGCGCGAGAAGGGGATCGAGCCTATCAACTTTGCTGACAATGACGTCTCCAAGCATTGGGAAGTCATAGATGGGTTGACCGTATTGCCTCCCAAAGAGGCAGCAAGGAGGTTCTCGAATATCGCTGCCTTTGTCGTCACGGTCTGGTCGCCTCACCACCGCTATCTGGATACTAGGCAGCAGTTGTGGGACCTTGGATGCAAGAGTGTCGCTCCTTTTCAAGTGTTACTCTGGAGATTCTCTGATGTGATGTTGCCCTATTACCAGTTTGGTTTGCCCGAGACGATCTTGGCCAAGAGGAGTAGGGTGATGGAAGCCTACCGTCTTATGCATGACGAGAAATCGCGGGCACAATACGTCGCTCATGTCCGGTGGAGGTTGTGGTTAGATTTCGAGGGTCTTCCATGCCCCTCGGAAGAGGATCAATACTTCCCCGCGGACATCATTTCCTTGCATGATGACGAGGTATTTGTGGATGCGGGAGCATTCTGTGGAGACACAATCAGGGATTTCATCAACCGAGCTAAAGCGGGATTTGGGAGGATTGTGGCCTACGAGCCGGACCCTTCGAACTTCTACAAATTGACGGAGTACATCTCGTCATTGCCGATTGAGATAAGACGTAAGATATCCGCGCACAACTTAGCCGTGGGAGATTCTAATAGGAAGGTCAGCTTCTTGGCTACAGGCACTTCAGCTGCTATGATGCAAGACGATGGTAGTGTGGAGGTGGACTGCATTCGTATGGATGAGGTTCTGAATGGGGTCCAGCCGAGCTATATCAAGTTTGACATCGAAGGCGCCGAGTCAGAAGCCCTGGTTGGGGTTCAGGCTTTGATCGAGTCGACGATGCCGAAACTCGCGGTAAGCGTGTATCACAAACCAGATGATCTGTGGGAATTGCCCCTTTTCGTTCATTCACTAGGACGCGCCTATTGCTTTCACTTGCGCACGCACGAGGAGGATGGGCGCGATGTAGTGGCCTATGCCGTGCTGCGGGCTTAGGGAATCAGTTTTTTAGGGGAATGCGACAATGATTAATGGGAGGTTGCACAGTGACTGATGGCAAGGACTTCGATATTCAAGATCGAACGCAAACTCGGGAAAGGCTAAAGCGAGAAAAGCCAGTTGTATACGAGAAGTTTCTCGAGTTGGACCGGAAAACGAGTCGGGGAGAGAGTCCTCCACCGGTAATCGAAGTTGCCTATCGGTACGACTGTAATCTCAGTTGCAATCACTGCTTTGCGTCGCGATTTACTAGAAAAGAGAGAAGTCTTTCGCTACAGGATCTGAGACACTTGTCCCAGCAAGCAACTGATCTTGGCATTCACCAGTTTATTCTGCAGGGAGGGGAACCCCTGTTTTGGCCGGATTTCGACGAAGTAGTGAAAGCTATAAACCCGAAAGAGTTCTACATGGGGCTTGTTACCAATGCGACTCTCTTGAGTAAGGAGATGGTCAGGCATCTCAGAGATATCGGTATTGACAAAATAGTCATAAGCCTCGATTCCTATGATATGGTCCAGTATGAAGAAAACCGTAATCGGTCTGGACTGTTCAATCACACCAAGAATATGTTACTTCTAGCCAGGGAGGCCGGGTTACGGGTCGTCATCAACACCGTGGCCACAAAACAGAATGTCAGATCAGCCCAAACTCTAGAGCTGATTGAATTCGCGAAAAAGAACGACTTTGTCGTTTATGTGAATTTCGCTACCCCGATTGGCAATTGGGAAGGGCGTTTCGACCTTCTCCTCGATCAAGACGATGCCGACTACATTTATAACTTGAACCTCCAGCACGAGGTAATTAAGCGCGACACATTCCCTTACAAAGGAACCAAAGTTGGGTGCCCCGCTTTGAGGTCCATAGTCTACATTACCCAATATGGGGATGTGCTCCCTTGCCCGTTTGTCCACATTTCGGTTGGCAACATACTTGATGAACCCCTGTCCAAGATCATCGAGGAGGGCCTGCGAATCAAGTGGTTTAAGGATCGGCCGCCGTTATGTCTGGCGAGTGAAGATATGGATTTTATCAAGACCAAGATCGCGCAGACATATGGAAAACCTTCCCCCGTCAGTATGCATGCAGTATTTACCCGGGATGAGATTGACTAGCGATGCTACCCAAACGTATATCGATAAACTGCACCGAAGGCGAACGCTATGTACATGTATGTTGGAATTGAAATTAGCAATCGATGCAATGCAAGATGCCCGTGGTGTTTTACGACCAAGGTGGCTGACGGGATAAGACAGGATCAAGCGGAAGGATTCATGGGTATCGATACGTTTACGGCCGTAATTGAGCGTCTGGAAACGTTAGGACTGCTCCATGATGAGGTTGTCATCAATCTGTACGCCATTGGTGAGCCCTTCTTAAACAGAGATATACGTAAGGTGTTCAGTTATCTGAACGAAAAGGGCTTGAAATTCGCGATCAGCACCAATGCCTCAACGCCGGTCCTGTTTGAGGAGGGTTCCGACATACTGAGAAACCTGACAAGTCTTATTATCTCTCTTCCAGGCTTTAGCGAGGAATCATATAAGAGGGTGTACGGTTTTCAGTTTAACAGAATTCAAAACAACATCGTATCGCTGGTCAACAACTTCCG
>JAUSEJ010000860.1 GCA_030650265.1 Dehalococcoidia bacterium
TGCCGACAGCAAAACCCAGTAACTCGTCAGATGGCAAGCCCAGTTTCGCAATTTCGTAGGCGGCCTTAGCCGCCGCCCCCGCTATTATGGGCGTGCCCAAGAGAAAGCTAAACCGCGCCGCCGTATCCCTCGTCAGCCCCATGAAAAGACCGGCGCTAATTGTCGAGCCACTTCTGCTGACGCCGGGAATAATCGCCAACGCCTGAGCGACCCCGATTACGAGGCTATCTCGCAGCGTTAGCTTGTCCATCTCCCTGGCCCGCTTGCCGACTGAATCAGCAAACAACAGCACCAGTCCGAGAAGAATGAGCATCACGGCAATCAGTTTGGGATCACGGAAAACCGTTTCGGCCTTTGATTCAAGGATCACACCCGCCACTATTCCGGGTATGGTCGCTAGGGCGATGAACCAGCCAAGACGCCTCTTCGGGTCGCCGAAGCTACGCTCTCGCACACTGCGATACAAGGAGCCAAGGATTTCTAACCAGTCCCGCCAGAAGAAGCCCAGCACAGCGATGAGAGTGCCAATGTGTAAGGCAACATCGAACCTCAAGGCGGCCGGTCCGGTCAGAATGGCATCATTAAAACCAAGGAATTTCGGAACGAGCACCAGGTGGGCCGAGCTGCTTACGGGCATGAACTCCGTAAGACCCTGAACAATCCCCAAGATAATGGCGTGCAGAAGATCCATATCAACACCTTATAGACAATGCGATATCAACTAAGAGGCAGGCTAGGTGCGCTTTCGCGCACTTCGCCTGCCTCTAGATGTGCTATGTGTCCTAACGACTTAGCCGATGAACAGAGGGGCAAGAACCAGCGTGATGGTACTCAGCAACTTGATGAGCACATGCAGCGATGGTCCAGCCGTATCCTTGAAAGGATCGCCGACTGTATCGCCAACCACGGCTGCTTGATGAGCCAGCGACTTCTTGCCGATAACCACGCCCTTGTCGTCTTTGAGATGGCCGGACTCGATGAACTTCTTGGCGTTGTCCCAGGCGCCACCGCCGTTGTTGAGTACCGTCGCCAGAATAATGCCGGCGATAGTACCAACCATCAGGAAGGCCGCCATGGCCTCCCACTTGAGAATCAAGCCAACGGCGATCGGCATGCCCACAGCGAGCAGACCGGGGCCAACCATGTTGCGCAACGCCGCCTTAGTGGTGATATCCACGCAGCGGGCGAAGTCCGGCTCTACCTCGCCGGTCATGATCCCCGGGTTCTCCCTGAACTGACGTCTCACTTCTTCGATGATCTTGCTGGCTGTCGTGCCTACAGCGCGAATCGCCAGTGAGCTGAATAGATAAACCAGCATAGCGCCCATAAGAGCGCCGACGAACACGTTGATGTTGGCCAGGTTGACCGTTAGCGTCCCGGCCTCTTTCCCCAACACTTC
>JAUSEJ010000876.1 GCA_030650265.1 Dehalococcoidia bacterium
ATTGCGCCCAAAGCGGGAAGAGTAGGAGGCGCCGACAGCGTTGGCGGCGCCTCCCACAACAAGCATGTGTATCCCTATACCTGGTAGGCGGCTTCGCCGTGCTGGGACACGTCAAGTCCAGCCAGTTCCTCCTCTTCTTTCACCCTCAGGCTGCCAAACACCAGACCAATAACCTTGAGGATGATGAAAGTTGCGACGCCAGCGTAGACCCACGTAACGGCTGTGGCGAGAAGTTGCACCCACAATTGCCCCGGATTGCCGTAGAACAACCCGTTGGCGCCAGCGGAGTTGACTGCTACAGTGGCGAAGAGGCCAGTGGCGATCGCCCCCCAGGTTCCGCCGATGCCGTGGCAAGCCCAGACATCAAGAGCATCGTCTATTCGCAGTCGACTCCTAAGCTGAATGGCGAGGTAAGGAAGAATGCCGGCGCCGAGGCCGATAAGGATGGCGCCTTGAACGTTCACAAAGCCCGAACCCGGTGTAATCGCTACCAGTCCGGCTACAGCTCCCATGGCCGCTCCTATCGCGCTCGGCCTACCGGTGTGGAGCCAACTCACGGTCATCCAGGTGAGAGCTGCCATTGCTGCAGCAGTATTAGTAACTACGAAGGCGCTAGTAGCCAGACCGCCGGAGGTCAAGGCGCTACCGGCGTTGAAGCCGAACCAGCCGAACCAGAGCAAGGCTGCTCCAAGAACCGTCATGGTTGCGTCATGCGGATCCATTTTCTCCGTGCCGAAGCCAATGCGGTGTCCCAGCACCATTGCCACTACGAGGGCAGAGACCCCCGAGCTGATGTGGACTACCGTCCCACCGGCGAAGTCCAGCGCCCCGAGAACCCTGAGCCAGCCGCCTACGCCCCACACCCAGTGGGCGATGGGAGCATACACGAAGGTAGCCCACAGAAGGGTGAAAAAGATAAAGGTCTTGAACCGCTTTCGTTCTGCAAAAGCCCCAGTAATGAGGGCCGGTGTAATAACAGCGAACATGGCCTGAAAGATCATGAACGCCTGATGGGGAACGGTAGCAGCATAATCGGCGTTTGGCTCTAGGCCGACTCCGTTGAGACCAATCCATTCGAGGCCGCCGATGATCCCACCCTTGTCGGGACCGAAGGCAAGGCTGTAACCCCACAGTACCCATTGGACGCTAATGATGGCAAGGATGATAAAGCTGTGCATGATCGTGGCAAGCACGTTCTTGCGCCTTACCAGGCCGCCGTAGAAGAAGCCGAGAGCGGGTGTCATCAGCATGACCATCGCTGCCGAGACAAGAAGCCAGGCGGTGTCTCCCGCACTGACCGCTGACGTCGCCGATCCATCGTCCGCCAAAGCGATCCCTCCCATAATCGCCGTGAAAAGTAGGGACACCGGGACCGCAACGGCCCATTTCCGAAATCTGCTCATTTCCTTTCTCTCCTTTCCAGATTATTCCGCGGAAACGTACTACTGATATGTTACATCTGCACAAGTAATACAGTCTACGGACTGAAAGCCAGAAATTACGTGATATCAATTTGTGCTGCCAGCACAATACGCAGGGCTGAGTCGTCAGGAAAGAGAGGACGGATCGGTGGTGGCCACTCGGGGATCATCAGCGGCTGGATGCGTAAGAGGCTCAGTTACGTTTGATACCTAACTATGTGGCACCGCAAGTGAATGGTCCATTTGGCGGAGGGTGACGGTCGGGGATTCCTGAGGGACTAAGTGAGGAACCGGCAGGAAAAGCCGGTTCCTCACTTAGTCGATCGCCTGATTCACTAGCTCTACTGCAATGATGTGAGTGCTAGTGCGGCTATCTTCTCGGCTGCTTTCTCAGAATGCTTGCTACTCGGCAGGATGGCCCAAAATACCATCAACGTTGCGAAGGAAACCATAGCCAGTAATTCCATTGCACTCATTTTCATCCTCCACTTAGCCACCACGCTAATCTTATCTACTATCAACATGATACCGCTCGCGAAGAGGGAAATCTACAGACTCTCCGCCCGAAGTTTTGGCGCTCGACTTTGTGCATCGCGCCCAAAGGGGAAAGCAAAGGAGGCGCCGTCAGCATTGGCGGCGCCTCCCATAGCAAGCGTGTGAATCCTAGAGCTGGTAGGCGACCTCGCCGTGCTGTGATTCGTCCAAGCCCGCTAGCTCTTCGTGCTCCGGGACCCGGAGACCTATCACCCGGTCGATGACCTTGAGGATTATGAACGTAGCGCCCGCAGAATAGACCCAGGTGACGACGACCAGCAACAACTGCACCCAAAGCTGACCTGGATTGCCGTAGAACCAGCCGTTGGCGCCCGCGGGATTCACCGCCACGGTGGCCAAGAGGCCAACGGCAATTGTTCCCAGAGTACCGCCGATGCCGTGACAGGCAAGAACATCGAGGGAATCGTCGATGCCCAGTCGACCCTTCATGAACTGCATGGCAAAGTAAGGCACAATGCCAGCGACGAGGCCGATGAGAATGGCGCTCTGCACGGTAATGAAACCGGCGGCTGGGGTTACGGTAGCCAAGCCGACTATTCCCCCTACGGCCATGCCCAAAGCGCTCGGCCTGCCGGTGTGCATCCAACTGACGGTCATCCAGGTTATTGCCGCCATCGCTCCTGCCGTATTCGTTACGAGGAAAGTGCTGGTGGCGAGGGACCCCGAGCCCAGGGCGCTGCCAGCGTTGAAGCCGAACCAACCGAACCAAAGTAAGCCCGCGCCCAAAATGGTCATCGTAGAATCGTGCGGTTCCATCGAATCCTTGCCAAAGCCGAGCCGGCGTCCCATCATGAGCGCCGCTACCAGAGAAGAAACGCCAGCGCTGATGTGCACCACAGACCCACCGGCGAAGTCCAGGGCGCCAAGAGTTTTGAGCCATCCACCGTTGCCCCAAACCCAATGGGCGATAGGATCGTAGACGAAAGTGGCCCACAAGAGAGTGAAGAACACGAAGGCCTTGAAGCGTTTTCGTTCGGCAAAGGCGCCGGTAATCAGGGCCGGCGTGATAATGGCAAACATCATCTGAAAGATCACGAAGGCCTGATGGGGGACAGTCGGCGCATAGTCGGGGTTTGGCGCCAGGCCGACGCCGTTGAGGCCGATCCACTCCAATCCGCCGATGATACCACCCTTGTCGGGGCCGAAGGCAAGGCTATAGCCCCAAAGAACCCACTGCACGCTGATTAGAGCGAGAACGAAGAAACTCTGCATAATGGTGGACAGCACATTCTTGCGCCTTACCAGGCCCCCATAGAAGAAGCCAAGAGCCGGCGTCATCAACATAACCATGGCGGCACAGACGAGTAGCCAGGCGGTGTCTCCCGTGTCTATGGCGCCGGGGGTCTGGCCAGTCCCGTCAGCGGCAAAGGCAGGAACTGCCCACAGGGCAGCAGCAAGTAATGTCGTAAGGATTATGCCAATCCGTCGGTAGTTTGTACTTAACAAGTTTACCTCCTCCAAAGTTTGGTGTCAGATAGCCCAGAATATTATAGGTCGCTTCTATCGGCATAATCTTCGGACTCATTGCCAGAACCGCTACTGCTCGCAATTGTGCGCGGCGCCCAAATCGAGGTTCTAAGGATGGTACTTCCGCCACATCAGTTTGGCCATCCACGAAAGAGCGCGACCTTGCTTCCAGCGGTTATCCGCCTCGAAACGCCTTAGACGCTCTCTCAACCTCTCCGGTGGCGTGGCCGGGGAGAAATAGAACACGGGCTTAAAACAGTCGAAGTCCGCTGGCACCAAACCTTCAGCAATTGCCCTTTCCCTCAGCCCGGTGCCAGGCTGGATCCGGTAGCCGTAATCCATCAGCATCATAAGGGGTCCAATCCGCTGCGCCGCTTCGAACGTTGTCTCGATTGTCGCTGGCGTCTCACCAGGACCGCCGAATATCAAGAACAGAAAGCTCTCGACGCCGGCGTCCCTGAGCAACTTCGCCGCGAACTCCACGTCCTCGGCCACAAACGGTTTGTGCGTTTCGGAAAGGACCGGGTCGGCGAGACTACCGGCGAACAGAGCCACGCAGCGCCCTCCCGCCCGATGAAACAACTGAGCAAACTCCTTATCCGCTTCTCCTGGCTCGAAGATGGCCGTCAGATTCAAACGTACCTTCTTCCTAATTAAGGCCTGAAGGATCTCCTTGGCGTGGTCGAGGGGACGATTGAATCCGGCGTCGGCAAAGATGATCGATCGCGCCCCAAGACGCTGCAAAGTGAGCGCCTCATCGGCAACCTGAAGCGGGTCGCGCAAGACCCAATGGGAGCCAAAGGTCCTGTAGGTGTCACAGTATATGCACTTGAAGGGACAGCCGGAACGAACAACCAGTCCAGCATCCCAGAAGACCGAGGGTGAGCGGCGATACGACTTTAGATCAAGGACGTCCCAGCCATCGAAAACAGTGTCGGCATAGCCGCGGATGACAAATGGATTGAGCCGGATCGCTCCCCCGGCGCGATAGACGAGGCCAGGCACGCTGAAATCCGGCTGTCCTGCTGCCAGCGAAGCGACAAAACTGGCGATGGGATCGGGGTCGTCGCCGGCGATACCATAGTCTGCGCCCAAGACTTCGAGGAACTGAGCCGGGAAGGTGGTAAAGGCGGTGCCGCCCAGAAGTGTAGGTGCCCGTGTTACCTGCAAAACAGATCCAACGATCTTATTTATGGTAGGCAGCGGGTCGAAAAAGCTAGTGGAGGACTGAGTATCGACGTTCCGAATTGAGAAGCAGATCAGCTCCGGGTCGAACTCCCGGGTCACCTTCGCGGCAGTAGATACGGGGTCACGAGCAAACATGAGATCAAGAAAGCGCACTTCGTGCCCTTCCCGGCGCAACCGCGAGGCAACCAGCGAAGCACCGATAGGGGCAGGAGCAATGGTGCGGTAAGTGTTAGTGTTGATCATAAGAGTCCGCATAATGTTTCTCCTCCGCTGCCCTATACTTCGGCGATGACGAAGCCGGACCTTATCTTGGGAGAGAACCATGTGGTCTTTCTTGGCATCGCCTGGCGGGCGTCGTTCACGCGGAAAAACTGCTGCATGGTGACTGCCGGCAGTGAGAAGGCACATTGTTGGCTCCCGTTGTCCACCTGCGCTTGCAGATAGGCCGGTTCATAGTCGCCGCCAACATACGATACTCGCTGGTCCGCCGGATCCAGCACCAGGACATCCTTGATTACCCTGTTCTCGATGATCTTGGCATCCAGACTCTCGATGGGATCGCCGGGGTCCACGATTTGCGGGATCAGCCGGTGCCAGACGCCGTCCAGATAGAGGCCAACTTCGTTCGGCGTCGAGGAAATAAACGGGTGCGACAACGACAACTGCTCGACAACGAAGCCGCTCCGCCGCAAGGCCTCGATAAAGTCGCTTCCGGCCATGCCCAGGTCCTTGATCATCCGGTGATATGGATCGATGTGCATTGTATCAGCGGCAAAGACTATGCCAAGAAAGGCATCAAGGCCAGCCAGTTGCGAGGCTTTGCTGCGATGGTTACCGTCGGCCACTACGACCTCCTCATGACGCAAGGCGTCCTGAAGCCGGGCAGTGTCTGCCGGATCATCGATGGCCCAAACTTTGTGGGTGTTGCCCTTGTGGTCGAGACCAGCGACCATGGGATCGCCTTTGCGGCGAGTTATATCGTGAAGCAGTTGCTCGATTTCATGCTGTGGGTCTGGCGCCGCGAGGTTCACCGTGCCTATGATATGGTCGATGGCCCGAATAAGGTCCGCTCTGCCCTGAGCTTTCTCCGGGAATATCTCCTCGTTGCGGATGATCTTCCCCCGAGGATTGCTACTGGCATCCCAGATATCCGCCGGAGAGAACATACACCCGAGACCTATCTGGCTCCTCGCCGGCCTTGACTTGATCTCGATTTCATAGATAAACATGACGTCGGCGAGCAGCTTGAATAGCCCCTCCTGCTTCATCTGCGTCAACCAGTTGCTGGCCCACGGCAGGGCTTCGGACAGAGACAGATGTTTGTCGCTCAAAGTGGGATGACACTGGGGCATGTCCACCGCTAAGATCGATTTGGGATTAGCCCTGATGATCTCGGTAACCTCGGAGTCGTGTTGGAACTCGTCGTAGTTCTGGGCGCTCGTGGCCTGGTCGGTAGAGAACCAGGCCCGGCGGATGGGTGCGATTCGTAGCACATCGTCGGGCAACTTCAACTCCCCCTCGGAAATTCGCGTTAAGCCATTCTAATTATGCACTAAGTGGAGCCAGAAGTCACGCCCGGATTAGACGCACTCCGGGCCCCATCAAGACCTGGTATCCTCAGGCAATCCCGGCTAGCGAACCGGCAACCCTCTCCCGCCGGCTCACAAAAGCCCCGAAAGCTGAACAAGGTGCTCCCAATTGTGCTCGAGCATGCGGCGAAGGCCCCGACGTGCTGTCCATGTCACCTGACCGTGCGGGACCTTTTGCTCGCGCTCTACCCCGGTCATAGCGATAAGGCGGGAACTGATGATCTGCCACAGATTGACTAAGGCGGAGCTCAAGACCTCTGGATCTGGTTGTATGGACCGAAGCGTAGCCGATAGGCCGTCCACCTTGCCCACCGTCATTCGCAGGTAGACTCTCTCACTTTCGGCGACATGCTCCAGTATACGATAGATCGACCAGCCCCCACTATCTGGAATGACTACTATCTGCTCTGGCGTAAGATCATGGATAAACGGCAAGATGTCAGCCCTCAGCCAGGTAAGGTGCTGGAGGTAAGGGCCCAGCTCCCCGTCCTTCAGAGGCTGGAAGTCAGGACCAAAGCCTGGAGTAGGGTCGCCGTTGCCCAACCAGGTGCCTGTCGTGACATGCTCGACCAATGCGACGGTGAAAGTCGCTTCCGGATCTACCAACTCGCCATGCTGCAGCAATAACCGATCTCCTAGCAGGCGGCCTTTACGAACACCAATCGCTCAACCATTGCCCTTCCCTGAGAATTTACTCTTTTCTACACAGTATAGCAAGCCCGCTTCAGGGCAGAGTTGACAATTGAGGCTTTACACGACAACGAAACATTGGCTATAATCCCGCCAGGGCAAGGGAGTCGGCAGCGTTGAAGAACAACAAAACTGTATTGGAGGCAGGACATGCTCGGAAGTATATCCCGGCGGCTCGCCACTTTTATCCAGGGAGTCGATTGCGACAATCTCCCCGACGAGGTGCGCGAGAAGGCGAAGGCTTGCATTCTAAATGCCATTGGCGTGGGGATGGCGGCCTACAATACCGACCTGGCAAGGACAGGGATAGCCTCGGCGACCGCAGAGGTCGAGAAGACCACCGGTGGAGCAACCATCCTGGTTAACGGCGCCAGGGCTTCGCTGCCCGATGCCGCCTTCGCCAATGCGGTGATGTTCCACTCTCGCGCCCAGGAGGATACACTTCACGAGGCCCGCACCCATCTGGGGCCGGTCGTCGTGCCTGCCGCTCTGGCCGTGGGCCAGGCGCTGGGATCGAGCGGGCGGGATTTCATCGCGGCGGTCGTGGCTGGCTATGAGACGGCCTGCGCTATGGGCGTCAAGAACGCCACCTTGTCCGTGCCCAGGGGCTTCAGGGCAACCTCGATCTATGCCATCTTCGGCGCTGCCGCCGCGGCGGGAAAGTTGTTGGGCCTCGACGAGAGGCGATTGGCCAATGCTCTAGGCTTTGCTGCCTCTCTTGCCGGTGGTACGAACGAGTGTTTTCTGGCCGGCACAAGCGAATGGAGATTCGAGACGGCCATGGCAGCTCACAACGGCGTTCTCGCCGCTCTGCTCGCTGCCAATGGTGGCGAGGCAGCCGGGTCAGCCATAGAGGGTCGGGCCGGCTTTCTTCAGGCCTTTACGGGCACCACCGAGAACGCTGAGCGAATCCTGGCCGGGCTCGGCGAAAAATACCGCGCCCTCGAAGTAGTCTTCAAACCTTATCCCGTCGGTGGCATAAACCAGGTTCCCTGCATTGCTGCTCTCGAGCTGGCCGCCGAAGCCAAACTGGACTCGAGTGAGATTGCCGCCATCGAGATCCGGACGGCCAGGTCTGAGGCGACCTACCCGGGAGCGGCAAACCGAGGTCCTTTCAGCCAAATCGGTGCTACCCTAATGAGTACCGTGTACTGCGTTTCTCTTGCCTTGAGCCAGCGGCAAATCACCCTCGAGGGCCTGCAGCGCTACGATGACCAGACAATATTGGGCCTCGTCGCGCGATCCACGCTTGTTCCCTCAGATCTCCCGGAGCTTTCCTGCGACCTCAAGCTAACCAGAACAAGCGGCCAGATCTATGAGAAGAGTCTGCGCAAGTCGGAGCACGACTTTGCCTATGACTACGCCGGCGTAACGAGATTAATGCGGTCTCTGGCGCCCGAGATGGCCATCTCCGCCGCGACGCTGGAGAAGCTTATCGACGCCGTGGCGACAATCGAGAAATGCGACAACGTCGGCGCCATAGTTGAAATGCTGGTGGGCAAAAGGGACGAGGGCGAAGCACTCGCAAAGAGCTTTGGAACATCTCATTAAGCTGTTTCTGCGAGCGCTTGGCCTATACGGAGCCGGTGCCAAGCAACGATTCTGTGCTGAGCATCTGACAAACACGGTTGAGATTGCGATAACTGTCAATCGGCCATGCAGGCTGACCTGACTCGTGTAGGGGCCAAGCGCTCGCAATCCGATCTTGGTCAAATGTGTCAGTTGTCTTTGCGAGTGCTTCGCCCCCCGTCTTCGTCCCCGTCCTGCTCACATAATTAGAACGCCGCCCGTTGGATAACAACGCCGCTTTCTCTCCACGGCATCGAGGATGGTTTGGGTAATGATCCTGGTATCGCTGCCGGGACCGAAAACGGCTTCGACTCCCAATGATTTCAGGTGATCTACATCCTTCGGCGGAATGATTCCCCCTACAACGAGAACGACGTTATCCAGCCCGCTCTCCTTCAGCAATCTGACGATCTTCTCCGTGTGCTCCTTGTGAGCGCCGGTCAAGAAGCTGAGGCCGATCACGTCGGCTCCCTCCTGAATCGCTGCCGACACGACCATTTGGGGAGTCTGCCGCGGCCCGG
>JAUSEJ010000879.1 GCA_030650265.1 Dehalococcoidia bacterium
GTTGCGCCACCGCGCGCCCGATCCCCGATCCCGTTCCCGTTACCACGGCGATTTTGCCAGACAATCCTGCCAGTGCCATTTCTTTCTCCTTTCAATACTGTTTGTTCATTTGTTCAGTTGTACAGGCGCCAAGTGCATCGCGTTCCCGGCCGCTGGTTTGCTTCAGGACTCTATCCAGAACTTCTGCCAACATTTCAGACAACCAATCCTGGACGTTGAGGCTTTAGCCGGTTAGGCCAGTCGAACTGCCAGGTTATTCAAGCATTACCGGCTGAAGCCTCAACGTCCGATTGACCCATCTCCCAACTTCACTCCTCGACTGGCTTCTCTTCCGCCGCGCAGCGGCCCGTTATGCGCCCGAAAACAAAGCAATCCAGCAGAGCGCCGCCAGACGACGGATAGAAGAATCCGAAGCGACCGCCTGTACTCTGTCCCGCGGCGTACAGCCTGGGAATGGGCCGGTCGTGTAGGGCATGCAACACCTGGCCCTTTGTGTTGGTTTTCAGCCCACCGAGGAATACGTCGAGTCTACGGAGCAGTTCGAAGGCCCAAAACGGCGGCGTGCTTATTGGCCCGACCGTTTCGCCTGTCTTCCCGTATTCCGGATCTTCTCCCATCTCTGCGTATCTATTCCAAAGCGAGATGGTGTTTTCCAATCGAGTCGCCGGAATATCCAGCTTTGTCGCCAATTCGTCGATTGTGGGCGCGCTTAACGCTTTGGCCAGCCGGAACTCCGGAATACCAAGCTCGTTCCTATGCTCCAGCAAGAGCTTCATTGCGGTGTCGTCGAAGACCTGAAAAGCCGTTAGGCCCTTGTTATCGAGGGTATCCAGCGCCGCGGAAATGGTGCCGATCGAAAGGTCCTCGTTAACGAACCGCTCTCCCCGCCTGTCAATGAAAATCGAAGGGAAGCGCGGTTTCGGGCGATATGCCAGTTGGGGTCCGCATGGCACTAGCTCCCGGGGAATCGAGAAGTTTCCTCCCATTCCGGTCAGGCCGGCCCCCAACGCCATAGCCATTCTAATGCCATCGCCCGTCTCCCCGGGATGGCTTGAATAATCCACTTTTCCCGCTGTAACATACTGTGCATTAGACCAGAATTGCTTGAGCATCTCGGGGCTGTATAGAAAACCACCATCGGCCAGTATTACTGCTTGTCTCGCTCGAATAACCTTTTCGCTACCCTGGCTGGTGGCCTTGACGCCCACGACTTCGCCTTTAGAGCTGGCGATCAATTCGGTCGCCGTGGTTTTCACCAGGACGTCGATCTTCCTGCCCTTGACAGCTTGTTCTAGAAAAGAGAAAAGCTTGGTACCGCCACGGCCTACTGCTGGAAGCCCGGGCCAATGAGAGCGGGGCTTGGCCGGAGTGATGTGAGTGAATTCTCGCTCACTGCCGCCAATAGACAGGTTATCCGGCGCAAACGGGACGCCCAATCCCATCAACCACTCGATGGCCTCAGCGGATTGATCCGCCAGTATTCT
>JAUSEJ010000883.1 GCA_030650265.1 Dehalococcoidia bacterium
TCTCGTCGTCGGCAAGATTGGCCGTGTCCTCCACATAAAAATAGGCATGAGGCGAAATGAAGCGCAGGGTCGTAGAACCCTGAAAATGCCTGTTCTTCTGCAGATCGGTGAGCCAGAAGATCTGCTTCTGGCCGATGCTAAACTGGGGCGTCTCCTTGTTCACCACGTGAGGGATGGGGCCTTTCACACCGGGTCGCAGAGCTTCGGTGAGGGCGAATTGATCGCGCTGCGGTGGCGGACCCGGCAGGTCCGCGTATTGCCCGGACGAAGACGGCGCTCGAAGGGTCGATAATACCGCGAATGTCCTGAGGATACCCTGTGACCAGTGGGAAACCGCGACAAAGACGAGGACCAGAGCCACAATCGACAGTATTGGCAGAACAACACGCTTCTTCATCGGCACCAGGGTCACAACCTCGCTACAATGCCTTTTATCAGGGCGGCAAGCCTGGGCCCTGTGACGTCTGCCACCGACAGTACATCATCGTGGCTGATCCCGGCGTCTGAGGCTGTAGCCTGATTGGCAATACACGACAACCCGAGTACCCTCATCCCGCAGTGCCTGGCGACGATCACCTCGCTAACGGTGCTCATTCCTACGGCATCTGCCCCGATCTCCCGCAAAAACCGTACTTCGGCTGGTGTCTCGTAGCTTGGCCCGGCCACCATGGCGTATACCCCCTGCTGCAGGCTCAGGCCAAGGTCGTTGGCTGTCGCCAGCGCCAGCGCTCTAAGTGGCGGATCGTAGGCATCGTGAAGGCTCAAAAATCTGGACCGTCCGGTTTCCTCCGGCCAACCCCTAAGAGGATTCAAGCCTGCCAGTCCAGGCAGATTGATGTGGTCGGTCATGACCATTATGTCACCGGCGGTGAAGCCATCGTTGATTCCACCAACCGCATTGGTGACCAACAGGGTGTGGACCCCCAGGGCGGCGAGGACTCGAATAGGGAAGGTAACCTGCTTCTGGCCGTAGCCCTCATAGAAATGAGGCCGTCCCCTCATCATGACGACGATCTTCCCGGCTAGCTCGCCAAAGACGAGTACTCCGTCGTGCCCGACAACGGTTGTGGTGGGAAAATGAGGGATTCGCTCGAAGGGGACTGCAACTGCCCCGGCAATTTCGTCGGCCAGGCCCCCGAGACCGCTGCCCAAAATGACTGCTACAGAAGGAGTGACCCCTATTATGGCCGACAGAACGGCCGCAGCCTCCTCGACTTGTCCTTGAGAGGACGATGGTGACACCTTCGCCTCACATCCTCCTGAGAAGATCCGCCTTCTTCACTTCGAACTCGGAGTCGCTGATGATCCCCCTCTCCCTTAGCTTGGCCAGCTTAGAGATTTGAGTAGGAATATCCGCCGCTCCGGCCGGCGTCTCTTCCCAGTTGCCCGCGGTCTTCTG
>JAUSEJ010000885.1 GCA_030650265.1 Dehalococcoidia bacterium
TCTCGTCGGTGGCGGGACTGGGATGGAAGGAGAACTGGGCGAGGATCAAGCCAATGTTGGACACGCAGAGCTTCGAAGAGGCCAAGGCTTGGCTTGAGGCCAATCCCGAGTTCATTGTGCCGAGGGGATACGGGCCTTCAAAACAGTGCACGACGGCCTATGGGATGCTGCGGGCTTACGACCTGGCGAAGAAGGGCATAAGGATCAACGTCCTCAGCCCGGGCTCCACGGCTACGCCGATTCTCCCGAATTTCATCGACATCGGTGGCAAAGACCGGATCGATTACTGGATAATCGACGGTCGTTATGCTACGCCGGAGGAAATGGGCCAGCCGATGGTGTTCCTGAACAGCAACATGGCCACCTATATTAGCGGCTTCGATCTAGTCGTGGTGAATGCGACTCTTGCCAAAGACATGGTCGACCAGCTTGAGAAGGTGGGCAAGTACGCCGGGCCTGGCGCACTGAATCCCAAGCCAAAATATGAAACAGAAAAGAAAAGCTAAGACCTGGGGGATGCAATGATCATCGATTCTCACTTTCACACAGTCGGAGCTCTCGGGGATAAAGCGTCCGCAATCGCCTGGGCCGAACGCGGCTACAAAGTCTACGGACCAGGCGCCCGAACCGGCATGCAGAAGGTCAATGTTACCTTCGAGGAATTCAAAGAGCGGTATCTGGATCACATTGACGATCCAGATGGTGAGAAGCTGCTGGCCCGGATGTCCAAGGCAGGCGTCGATGTCACCGTCATCTGTGTTGTCGACAATCCACAAAGATACATCGAAGACAGCGATATCTTGTCGACAAACCGGGAACTCGCCGAGTTTGCCAATGGATCAAAGGGGCGGATTGTGGCTCTGGCGGGCATAGACCCCCGGCGCAAGGCGGCGCCGGATCTCTACCGCCGCTGTGTCGAAGAGTACGGCATGAAAGGCCTGAAGCTCCATCTCTACCGGGGCTATTATCCCAACAGTGAAGGGGCCTATGCGGTCTTGAAAGTCGCCGAGCAATTGGCAACGCCGGTTTTGTTTCATACCGGGATCATGCCAGCGCCCCACTTGCCGGTGCCGTCGACCTACAAATATGCCCGCGTTGGTCTTCTCGAAGAAGTGGCCCAGAGCTTCCCAACTGTGAAAATGATCGCCGGCCACGTCGGGCGGTTCGATTTCCGCGAGTGGGCCTCAATTGCCGAGGCGCGGCCCAACCTCTACGGCGACATCTCCAACTGGCAGTTGTTCGCCGCCGCCAACTACGAGCGATTCTGCCACTATCTGCGCGAGATGTTGGACATCGCCGGACCGGATAGCCTGCTGTTCGCTAGCGACGGACATATCTTCGAGGCTCTCGTACCCAACGCGCAGTGGATCCAGATTATGCGGGACCTGCCGCACAAAGCTCCTCCGGGACTGAAGTTCACGGAGGAGGAGATAGCGGCGATACTGGGCGGCAACGCCCAGAAGATCTTCGCTTTGTAGGCAGGGTAGTAGGACAGAAAGCAGGAGGTGAACAAGGAGGGCCAACGGCAGACAGTGGGCGTTAATCATCGTTTCAATGCCATGGAAAGCGACAAGTTAAGTTAGGAAGGAGCGTCAACATTGTCGAGAACATTTCGTATCGTCAGCTTAATCACATTGATCGTATTGGTGGCCAGCGTGGTTCTCGTTGGCTGTGACTCAGGATCAAGTTCACTCTCAGGACCGATCAAGGTGGGTTGGACCGGGCAGCTTAGCGGACCATCATCTGCCTTCGGTATCCCGGGACAGCTCGAATTCAAGCTCGCCGTCGATGACATCAATGCAAAGGGCGGCATCCTCAACCAGAAGATGGAAGTAATATATCTTGACGACGCGGGTGACCCCACCAAGCAAATGGTAAACGTCCGGCAATTGGTGGAAAAAGAGGGGGTTGTGTTCATTATGGGTGGCGGCAGCGCGCCGGCGGCTGTCATACCATACCTTACGGAGCAGAAGATTTCGTCTGTCTCCACTAACGCCGTTGAGGAATTCAACGATCCCACCAAGTATCCCTTCAATTACGGTGTTCTCTACACGAACGCCCAGGTCGTGGAGAAAGCGGCTAGTTACCTCGTGAACACTTTGGGAAAGAAGAAGGTAGGCGTTCTCGCCCCATCTTCCGCTACCGGCAAGGACCAGGCTTCTCTATCGGGGACTCTTGTCCCGAAGGTTGGTGGAACGGTAGTCGGTACGGAGTTTGTCAACGTAGGCGATCTGGACATGACGACTCAATTGCAGAAGCTTAAGTCGGCTGGCGCCGAAGCGCTCCTTTTGTGGACCAACGCGCCGGAGACGCCCAAAATTCTGTTGAACAAAAAGGCGATGGGTTGGGATGTTCCCGTCTCAGGCGGAGCTGGCTTGAGTGCAACCGCGACCGTCAACCTTGCCGGTCCCGATGCCATGAAGAATGTTTTCAATACCTGGTGGAGGACCATGCAGTATGCCAAGAGCCCCGATGACTTGCCGCAGCGTTCGAAAGACTATATTGCAGGCATGAAGAAGGTTTACGGCGACAAGGCCGAGTTTAGCTGGGCTGGCAAGATGTACGATCAGGCCCTGCTGATAAAAATAGGCATCGAGAGGGCAAAGAGCACGGATGCCGACAAGATCAGAATTGCGCTGGAGAGCTCACCGCTGACCGATCTGGTAACCGGCAAGCTGGTCTTCACAAGCAAGAGTCACAGTGGAGTTCCCATTGAGGCGCTGGGGCTGGGGATAGCGTCGACCAATAAGGATGGCGCTATGCAACTGGCTCAGGGCGAAAAGTAAAAGTGGCGTGACTGAGAGGGTGGTCCTTCTGCGGAAGGACCACCCTCTCACTATAATCAAAGGCGATCAAATGGTGGATTTGACCCTTAGAGGAGGTTAGGATGGAGTTCACCGAGTTTATCGAGACCATCATTCGCAGCCTGGCAATTGGCAGCGTCTATGTCCTGGTCGGTCTGGGCTACAATACGGTCTACGCGCCCACCAACGTTTTCAACTTCGCTCAGGGTGAGTTCTTCATGTTTGGCGGGGTTCTGGCCTTCACTCTCTGGGTTACTCTGTCGCTACCACTTCCATTGGTCGTCGTCCTTGTGCTGGCCGCGGCGGCCTTGCTTGGCTACTTTGAGGAGCTTGTTGCGGTAAAGCCCATGGGCTACCGGACCGGGACCATAGGTTGGATGCTTACCTGTATGGGCTTTGCCTGGATCTTCCACAGCCTCGCCCAGTCCTACTGGGGCACGGCGCCCCTGAAGTTTCCCGCTTTCCCCGGGGTCTCTCTTGATCCCTTGCATCTGTGGGGCATGCTAATCGAACCTCAATATCTGTTTATGATCATAGTAGCCCTGGTGGTAGCCTTGACTCTCGAGCAGTTCTATGCCCGCACTTTGATAGGAAAAGCAATGACGGCTACCGCCGAGGACCGCAATGCCGCCAGCTTAAGAGGAATCAACGTAGCCCGTATCAGTGGGTTGGCTTTCGCCATTGGCTGCGCCTTAACTGCGATTGGCGGTCTGGTCATGGCCCCGATCACATTTGCGTATGTGAATGCCGGCGCGGCTGGGATGATGAAAGGCTTTATCGCTGTGGCCGTGGGCGGTGTCGGCAACAATAGAGGCTGCCTCGTCGGTGGCTTCTTGCTTGGCCTGCTCGAGATGTTTGGCACCCGCTTCGTGCCCGTAGACTACCGTGATACTATCGCACTGGGATTCCTTCTCCTGGTCCTTCTCATTCGACCGGTGGGAATATTCGGAACGCCCAGTTTGCGAAGGGTTTAGGGAGGTGGCGCCTTGTCTGTAGATATGACACCAACAGAAGGCAAGGTAGTGCAGGGCGATGAGGGCGGACTCAAAGCGGGTCTGCGCTCCCCTATGTTCCGGGGAGCGGTGGTGGTAGCCGTTTTCGCTCTGGTCGCACCGACCTTCATTCGCGGCTACTACCTCTACGTTCTGGAACTCACCGCCGTTTACACTATCCTTGCTATGGGCCTAAATATTGTGGCAGGCTATGCGGGCCAGCTATCGCTGGGCCACACGGGCATTTATGCTGCCGGCGCCTATGTCTCGGCCCTGATGGTCATCAATCTCAACTTGCCGTTTCCTGTAGCGCTGGTTGGCGCCATCGTGGCAGGCGCCATCGTCGGGCTGATCCTGGGAGTTCCTTCACTTCGTCTCGGCCATTGGTACCTCGCAATGGTTACCCTCTGCTTCGCCCTTGTTGTGCCACAGTTGCTCCTCGCCTGGGAGCCACTGACGAAGGGCACGACAGGCCTGATGGTGCCTCCGGTCAGCCTTTTTGGCAATAAACTCGACAAGATAAGCTACTATTACCTGATCGTGATCTTCGCCTTTGTTATTTTTGCGCTGGGGCGAAACCTGATTTGCTCTCGCTGGGGCAGGGCCTTCATCGCAGTGAGGGACCATGAGATCACCGCCGAATCGACAGGCATTTCGCTTTACATGGTCAAGCTGAGCGCCTTTGTGATTAGCTCCGTAAGCGCCAGTGTAGCAGGGGCGCTCTACGGGCCATTGCTTGGTTTTCTTAGCCCCGATACTTTCCACCTCGACAACTCTTTGCTATTCCTCTTGTCTATCGTAGTTGGTGGAATGGGTACCCTTGTTGGCCCGATTGTGGGCACGTTCCTGCTGACTTTGTTGCCTGAGGCCCTATCCGCGTTTCAGGCGTACCGCATGGTCGTATATGGAGCGACTCTGATGCTCTTGATGATCTTCATTCCCGAAGGTATTATGGGAGGTGTGCGCAAGCTTACAGCGCGGGCGCGCGGCACCACCACCCTAGACGAGCGCGAGAAGGCTGTCGTTGGGGAGGT
The DNA here is from genome assembly GCA_030650265.1 of Dehalococcoidia bacterium. The sequence continues at coordinate 4,831 of JAUSEJ010000885.1, forward strand.
CGTCGAGCCGCCGGCCTACAGCTATCGTCAATTCCACCGGAACGCCGGGCCTCTGCTTGTCGTAAAAGGGATCACCAAGAACTTTGGCGGTCTTCGAGCTATCGACAATGTGGAGATGAGGGTGGAAACCGGTTCCATCCATGCACTGATTGGCCCCAATGGCTCCGGGAAAACCACCATGCTGAATCTGGTATCAGGCTTCTACCGCATAGATAGTGGTTCGATCGAGTTCGCAGGACAGCGCATTGACGCCATTTCGCCGCATCGAACTGCGCGCCTGGGCATCGCCCGCACCTTCCAGACACCGAAAGTTCTGGGAAGCGCAACAGTGTTGGAGAATGTGATGCTTGGCCTCTTCATGCATGGAAGGGCTGGCATGATCCGCACCATTTTCCGGGTGCCGCCGGCCATATCGGATGAGCAGGCAGTACGGCGCAAAGCTCTTGAGTGGCTCCAGTTCATGGGACTGGCCCACCGGCAGAATGAACTGGCCAAGAACCTTCCCCAC
>JAUSEJ010000886.1 GCA_030650265.1 Dehalococcoidia bacterium
GATGCCGGTAGCGCTTTTGGCTTGCGATAGCGTCTACAATTAGCTATTTCACCATCAAGAGGCAGTCTACAAGGAGATAATGACATGTGGAACAAGGAAGAACTCGAACGAATTCGCAAGGCTCGTAAGGAATGGGAGGAGGGTCCGGTCCAGAAATCCATCGACCGGTTTGGACTTACTGAATCCCCAAACAGGGTGTACACTCCCCTCGACGTCGAACACCATGATTTCCTCGACAAAGTAGGATTCCCTGGAGTTCCACCCTATACGCGTGGCTTGTATCCAATGCCCGTTCCCGAGAAGGCTACGCAAGGTGATGCGCGTGCTGCAGCGGGTGCCTACGCCGGCTACGGCACAGTTGAGGATACCCGCGACCTCTGGCGCAAGCAGAGGCGTCGGGGGGCCAACGTCGCCTTTGACCTGCCAACCCAGTGCGGCTACGATTCCGACGATACCATGAGTAGGGGCGAGGTAGGCAAGGTAGGCATTGCCGTCGACTCATTTCAGGATTTCGAGACGCTTTACGAAGCTTTTGACGGCATAGTCACCCTCGACAACATGAGCTCTAATTGGACGATGAATGGCATGGCCAACGTTATACTCGCCATGTACATCGCGCTAGCCGACAAGAAGGGCATCCCCCAACACAAGCTGCGGGGCACGCCCCAGAACGATATCCTAAAAGAGGTTGTGGCGCGAGGAACGGCGAATTTCTCCCTCAATGCTTCTATGCGCATGGTCAGGGATACCATAGTCTACGTCAACAAGTACATGCCCCAGATGAATGCGATCAGCATCTGTGGCTTCCATATGCGCGAGGCTGGCGCAACGGCCGCACAGGTAACGGCCTTCGTTAATGCCAACGCTATCGCCTACGTACAATTGGGAGTTGAAGCTGGACTGGACCCGGACCAGTTCGTTCCCAGCCACTTCACCCTGCTCGGTGGGGGCGGCAGCATGGACTTCTTCACGGAAATTGCGCGCATCCGCGCCTCTCGTCGCATGTGGCCCCAGGTAATGCGCCAGCGGTTTGACTCCAAGAACCCGAGGGCCTGGTTCATGCGCTCGACGGATCGCGCCCGGGTGGGCAACATTTACACTACCAGGCAGCGGGCGATCAACAACCTCGTCCGGGGTGTGGTGGGCGGGATCGCCTCGGCTCTCTCCGGTGACGACCCTTCGATTCCCGAGGCCTTCGACGAGCCGCTTGGTCTCGGGCACAGCTATGAAGCCATGCAACTTTCACTCGATGCCGCCCGCATTCTCAAACATGAGGCGAAGCTAGGACAGGTGTTGGACCCACTGGC
>JAUSEJ010000899.1 GCA_030650265.1 Dehalococcoidia bacterium
CCTCGTCCAGCCAATCCGACGCCGACGGTTGCTCCAGGCAGTCCAAGCCCGACGCCTCGTCCGGCCAATCCGACGCCGACGGTTGCTCCAGGCAGTCCAAGCCCGACGCCTCGTCCGGCCAATCCGACGCCGACGGTTGCTCCAGGCAGTCCAAGCCCGACGCCCCGTCCAGCCAATCCGACGCCGACGGCTCCTGCAGCCGAGACCAGTAGCTTCGGTGCGCCGGCGTTTGGAACCGACTTCAAGGAGGGAACCGGCCTGGTTGGGCAGGCTACTTCGTTTCCGGCGAGCACCAAGAAAGTGGTGGTGCTGTTTTCGGTCAAAGGCATGGGCACCGGAACGCGGTGGGGCTATCTGCTCAAACTGAATGGCGAGTCGGTGATCGACAAGACCGACGAGTACAAGTGGGACGCTGCCGCCGATACCAATTACTACATACCCTGGACCAACTCCAGTAATCCCCTGCCCGTCGGGACCTACGACCTCACTCTGTTCATCAGCAACAGTGAGGTGCAGACGGGCCGCTTCACAATAGGCGCCGGTTCAACGCCGACCCCACCTCCCGCCGATAAGGGCGTCATTCTCAACGGGAAGATCGTGGACGCCGATACCAAGCGCGGTATTCCCGAGGCCCTCTTTGTGGTCCTGAAGCCTGGTTCGACCTTCGCCCAGTGGGAGGCCAAACAGTACAGCAAGGACATGGTCGCTGCATACGGTGAAAGCGGCCAGGATGGCAGCTATCGCACCGATGTACCGCTGGCGCGAGGCAAAACCTACCCAATTTGCGCCGCCGCCGATGGATATAAGGTATTCATCGATGGCTCGGTGACGATCAATCAGAACGACCCGGCCGACGTAAAACTGAAGGACATAGCGCTGCCGCGAGAATAGTCAGTAATGATTTTTGGTATCTCCGCAAGAAACGGCTTGGATTGCCAAAGATTTCCACAATCCTGACATGCTAGCGGTCATGCGCTATACGCAAGGGCAACAGTCACTGTCTGCCTGGAAGGCCGAGCGGAGAAACACAGGCAGCCGGTAATGTAGTAACCAAGCTGGCGAAAAAGGCGGCGACGGACCCGGAGGCTTACGTGGCTCTCGAGCGTTTTGGCAATTTGCTTGTTACGCTCGATCTGAAGGCCAATCAATAGAGGACTCCGATCAGGAACCCGAGGTTCCACGATACAGTATTGAGTGGTCGCTAATATCTTCCTTTCAGGCTCAGGAGCAAAGGGTGGGAATACATGACCTTGACAACCGTACTTGCAAGGGCTATGATGACTACACCGAACCGATACAGTCAGTCGATTGCGGCTCGGCGGACGTGGTGGATACGTCTGTTTACAACAATACTCATCGTCACGCTGCGGATCGGAGAACACTGGTACCGATAACGCCCATTATCGGATCCAAGAAAGGTCCGGATTCTC
>JAUSEJ010000905.1 GCA_030650265.1 Dehalococcoidia bacterium
GTTGCCTTTCCTGTTTCTACCACGAAAGTGAAAGGCCCTGCCGTACCATTGGCAGGAATGCTCTTGGCAAGCCATGATGCCGATTGAAGGCTTGTGCCAGCGCCCTCGAAGCCACGGAACCAACTTCCTTCAGGCGTGTCCAGGGCTCTTACGAATTTGCTGCCTTCAGGGACGCTGCCGGCGACAAAAATGTCCTGCACCGGTTCTGAACTCACGTTCTTCAGTGATATACTGTAGATTGCCGTGTTGCCCCTCAAGCTTGCCGACATGCTCGCCTCGATGTTAGGCCCACCTGCTGCAGCACCCTGACCAAAAGCCGCAACCGACCAGACCAACGAGAATGCAACCGCGAGTCCGAGAACGGCCAGTAGCCGTTTCCAATTCCCGATCATTTCGCTTTCCTCCAGATGTTACTAGCGCGCTTATTATCGCCTTCATGACCGCCTTGTTTTGCTGTTGCCGAGGCTACTATGGACCTCGCTCCGGTTCAACCCCGGTAGTATAATGCCCGAAGGTTACAATTAAGGTTACAAGAGGCTAGACTTCTCGAAAGGACCAACCATTGTGAACTTTTTCACATGGGCTAGTTACAATGAGCTACCGATTGTGGTTATGCATACTTTCTGCTATTATGACTATGTAGCGGCGTGATGTGATTCCAGATGAAGGGGTCCGGAATAGTCAGGGTGGTGATTTCTTTGGCAACCCTCTCCGCATTCTTTAGCTCAAATGTGATACTGGTTTTCTTTGTATACGGACTGGCCTTCTTTATGATGGGGCTCGCCGTGGCACTGGAGGCAAGGCGCTCCTCCGATCTAACCCTATCGTCGAGTCTTCCCTACCTCGCAATCTTCGCTTTGCTTCATGGCCTCGGCCAATGGACTGAAATGTTCCTTATCATAACGCCACACGTGCCAGGAATGAACTGGGATGTCACAGTCCTCGGATTCATAAAGTCGATTCTGCTAGCAATCTCGATGGTCTTTCTGGTCCAGTTCGGCGCCGACCTAATCGGTCGTTCTTACCGGGCTTACTTCTGGATGCGTTGGCTTGCCGCCGGACTTCTCCTTTTCTGGGTTGGCACCACAATTTTAATACCTATGTTTTCATCTCCGTCAGGCGAGCACCAGGTCGTGACCACTGCGTGTCTTCGCTGCCACACGAATCAGCTAAAGGTGGATATTACCGGCGGTGGTTGGATTCCGACTGCCGATGTGGCGGCGCGCTATATCCTGTACCTGCCGGGGTCCATCCTTGCGGCGCTGGCTCTCGCCCTTCATGGAAGATCACTTGCCAGGCGAATGAAGCACATTAGGGCGGATCGTGATTGCTACCTGGCTGCCGCAGGCTTTGCCGCCAACGCCTTCTTTGCCGGGTTGATCATTCCGCCGGTGCCCAACTTCCCGGATTGGCTGCCCGACTACGATTCGTTTTTTACTGTCGTCGGTGTCCCCCCTCAGCTCTTCCGGACCGCCTTCGCCCTGTTCATCGCCTTCTTCATAGTGCGCGTTCTGCGCATCTTCGAGGTCGCCCAGCAACGACAATTGGAGGCGGCGCACGAGCTGCGGTTCACGGCGCAGCAAGAGGCGCTGGAAATTCAGCGGCGCGCCCAGGCCGAGATTGAAAGCTGGAATCGGGAGCTTGAGAACAGAGTGCAGCAGAGAACTACTGAGATCCAACAAAGAGAAAAGGAAGCACAGGCCCTATATGTCGTAGGAACGGAGATCTCCGGCTTACTCGATCTGGGCAAAATCCTTAACTCCGTGGTCGAGAAAGCGACCCAGCTATTAGGCACTGAAGCAGCCTTACTCGGCCTTTTGGACGAGAAGAGCGGCGAGGTGTTTGTTCAGGCTACCGCCGGTTGCTTTACCGACGCGCTCAAGCAACTCCGGCTCAAAGCGGGGCAGGGGATCAATGGAAAGATTCTGATAACCGGCTTGCCGATCAGGGTCTTCGATTATGAAACGGACATGAGCATCGATCGCGATAAATATGTGGAAGACGCTGTAATCGCCGAGGGCTTGCGAGCCCACCTTGGCGTTCCTCTCAAGATTGGCGATCGGACCTTTGGCGCTTTGGTGGTCGCTAGTCGAAGCGCGAGAACCTTCAGCGATAATGATGAATACCTGCTCATGCGACTGGCAAACCAGGCAGCAATAGCCATTGAGAACACGCGACTCTACGGGGAAGTGCAGAGTATGGCCGTTCTCGAAGAGCGCTACCGCATCGCCCGAGAGATGCACGATGGGTTAGCGCAGGTTCTCGGCTATCTAAACCTCAGGGCCAAAAGCGTCGCGGAATCGTTGAAGCAGCAGGATACGGAGCAGGCGAAAGCCGATATCAGCGAAATGGATAAGGTTATCCAAGACGCTTACGCCGATGTTAGAGAATCGATACTGAGCCTGAGGACGGCTACAGGGCCTGGCAAGGGCTTCTTGCCTACTCTCAGCGAATTTCTCCAATTGTTCGCCCAGCAGAGCCGGGTCAGCACTCACCTGGATGTGGGAGAAGAAGAGGAGATCCATTTCCCCGAGGCTGTGCAGGTTCAACTGGTCCGGATCATTCAGGAGGCGCTAACGAACGTCAGGAAGCACGCCAGGGCGTCGACGGCCTGGGTGCGTTTTCGCCGTGACGGCGCCTGGGCCGAGGTCACAGTCGAGGATGATGGACAGGGGTTTGACCCGCTTCTGGTTCCTAAGAACGGACTGCACCACATAGGCCTGCAGACCATGAAGGAGCGTGCGGACGGGATTGGGGCCAGCCTGACCATTGCGTCAGCGCTAGATAAGGGTACGAAAGTAATATTAAGGATACCGATAAGTGGAGAGGGGGCAGTACAAAATGGAGCCACTTAGAATCCTGTTGGTCGATGACAGTTCTCTGTTCCGCAAGGGCTTACTCAGCCTACTTTCGAGCAGAGAAGATATGCTTGTGGTCGGAGAAGCAGGCGATGGATTGGAAGCCATTGAGAAGGTTAGGGAGCTATTGCCGGACTTGATCTTGATGGACATCAACATGCCGCGCTGCAATGGCATTGAGGCTACCAGACATATCAAAGAGGAGTTGCCCTATGCCACGGTCATTATGTTGACCGTTTCCGACGACGATCACAATCTGTTTGACGCTATCAAGAATGGCGCCAGAGGCTACCTTCTAAAGAACATGGAACCGGACGACCTTTTCAACCTCCTCGAAGGCGTGTCGAGAGGAGAGGCGCCGATTTCCCGTATGATGGCGACCAAGATATTGAACGAGTTCGCCATTCGCGCCCGAAAACCAACACCAGTGGCGTCTCCCGGCAGCGTTCTGACCCCCAGAGAAATGGAGGTATTGCGCCTGGTTACGGCCGGCATGAGTAATAAGGAGATCGCCTCCAACCTGATCATTACGGAAAACACAGTGAAGAACCATCTGCGCAATATTCTGGAGAAACTCCACTTACAAAATCGGGTGCAGGTAGCGGCTCACGCCCTCAGAGAGGGGATGCTCGACGACGATAAGGTATGATTTGTAGACTGATGTTCCGCATCCGTAGGGGGCGTCCTTCAACTGAGGGACGCCCCTACTTTCGCCTTTTGACCGGTTAGAGACCGCCCAGCTTCTCGCCGCCCAACAGGTGCACATGCAGGTGCTGAACCTCCTGGCCCGAATCCGGGCCGGCGTTGGTTACCAACCGATACCCGCTCGCCGCGATACCCTCTTGTTTCGCCAGACCATTGGCTACCTCTACCAGACTAGATAGCAAGCCAGAATGCTGTGGACCAATGTCGGCGATAGACGTGATGTGCTCCCGCGGCACGACCAGAATGTGCACGCGCGCCTTTGGATAGATATCCGGGAATGCGACAACCAGACCATCGTCATATATCAGACTGCCCGGTATGTCTCCCCGAATTATCCTACAGAAAATGCAGTCAGCCATTAAGCCCTCCTAGTATCTCAATTGCTCACGACAGGCTGCTTCCACTTTAGCACCGGTTACCGGTGGTGTCAACTCGCTTCTGCTCTTGCGCCATATCATACATCGATGCGCGCTTTGCTACTAGTCAAGGCGCCTTTGAGGAACAGGACCCCTCTGGCAGCCACACTTTTTGTGTTTTCTCTGTGTCGGAGGTATTCTATGGGGGAAGCGTCGCTGAGACAATACCGGTGCCCATATCATGGGGTGCATTTTCGCCGAGACGATGGACCGGCAGTCAAAGCCATGACTTCATGGTCGAACTCCGGGAGGTGATCCGTCATGCTCAAGCGCCTGGTACTACTACTTGGCCTGACGTTCGTCGCTCTAGTGGCTGGATTGACCATAGTTCCTTCGCTTCTGGGACTCGGAAACCTGGCCGATACCGCCTCCAACGTGTGCGACCGTCGCGTCGAAGCGTTTGTGAGTTCCGGGGCGCTGCTACCTGTTGCGGCGTCGAGCATCGCGGGAGTTCTGCTTGGATCGCTGCTTTTCTGGAAACCCGAGCGAGGAGAGCAGGAGCGCAATGATCCGGATCAGACACGCTTCTGCACCAATTGTGGAACGGGCAACGAGCCGGATTGGGTCTTGTGTCCTTTCTGCGGCCAAAGCGTCAGGCCCGTTAAGCAGACGTCCGGTGAGACCATTTCTGATGATTAAGGGTAGCTCCCCCAAACAAGAACCAGTAAAGTGAGGACGAGTTAACATGCCAGGTAAAGAATCAAGAGACCACAGGTCAACATCATCAACGCCCGGGACTGCGAGACAGTCAGACGCTCGTGACCGGACAGCGGGTAGGGGTCAGGGGTCAGGAGTCAGGAGTCAGGCCCCGGTTTCCCGACCTCCGACCCCCGGCCCCCGACCCCCGGCTCCCAGCCGGCTGGAGGAGTTGAGGACTTCCAAGCGGGAGCAATTCGTCACCGACCCTTCTTCCGGCAAGAGTCGGAAGGTCTGGCTATACGTCGCCGTGCCGGCCGCCTTTGTTGTGATTGTCGGCATCGTGTTCTTCTCCGGCGTCGGCGGCAGCGCCGGGAGCGACGCGGGAGCGAGTGTCAGGCGAAGCAGCGGCGTATTCACCGAAGTGAAACCGGACAACGGACTGGTAAAGATCAGTACTAGCACCTTCCAGGACAACAAGGCCCATTTCTACACCTACAAGATAGGCGGCAAGGACATCGACTTCTTCGTGATGAAGAGCGCTGATGGCGTCATCAGAGCGGCCATCGATTCCTGCGATGTTTGCTTTGCCGCTAAGAAGGGCTATCATCAGGAGGGCGACGAGATGGTCTGCAACAACTGTGGCCAGCGCTTCCCGTCGGTCAAGATAAACGAAGTCAGTGGCGGCTGCAACCCGGCGCCACTGGCACGCACTGTCGAAGGCGATTCGCTCATCATCAAAGACAAAGACCTGGCCGCCACCGGCTCCCAGTACTTCTAGGCGGTCAGCCAGTCAGTGGCAACTAGAGCGGGTCCGGTTGAGGGTTCTCCCATGATTCGTAAGGTAACGCTATGAGACTCATCGATATCTCGCTAAACAACCTCCGACGACGCAAGGGCAGGATACTGTTTCTTGCTCTGGGCATCGTCATGGGAGTGGGAACGGTGGTCGCCCTCATCTCTATCACCATAGCCATGAAGGCCGACATCGAAGACAAGATTGACCAGTTTGGCGCCAACATTGTCGTCACCCCTGACTCAGACGAGCTTGCTCTCAGCTATGGGGGGGTCGCTGTGGCCAGCGCCGCGGTAGACGCAAGGGAACTGACGATGGCCGACGCGGCGAGGATCAGAACAATCCCAAACAAGGCCAACATTGCCAACGTCGCACCGAAGCTGATCGGTGAAGTCAACGTGAACGGGTCTCAGGCCATGCTGGTCGGGGTGGACTTTCCATCTGAGTTCTTTCTCAAGAAATGGTGGAAGCTGGACGGGGAAGACCCTGCCGAGCCCGACCAGATTATCGCCGGTAGCGCCATCGCCAGATCTCTCGATCTTAGACCAGGCGGCGTTGTGAAAATCGATGGCAACGCCTTCAAGCTTGCCGGCGTTTTGCAAGAGACCGGTCTTCAAGATGACAACGCTATCTTCGCCGAGATCGGACGAACTCAGAGGCTCCTCAACAAACCTGATGCCGTATCTTTCATCGAAGTAAGCGCCCTCTGTCGGGCCTGCCCTATTGAGGACATAACGCACCAAATCGGGGACGCAATCCCTGGAGCCAGAGTCTCCGCTCTAAGTTTCGCCATCAAATCAAGGGAGGCGACAGTCTCTCAGCTAATGAGTTTCTCCATCGCCCTTTCGGTGGTCGTCATCATCATCGGCGCGCTTATCGTCTTCATCACCATGGTCTCTTCGGTAAACGAGCGGACGAGGGAAATCGGCATCTTCCGCTCTACCGGCTTCCGCAAGACACACGTGATTCGAATCATTCTGGTCGAAGCGTTGATTGTAAGCTTCGGCAGCGGCGTGATGGGCTGGGTCATCGGCATGGGAGGAAGCTGGCTCCTCGGCCCGGGAATTGCCAATTTAGACACAGGTGTTGAGTTCAACCCCTTGCTAACGGCCGGGGCAATCGGACTGTCAATCACAATAGGTCTGGCGAGCAGCGTCTATCCGGCTTTGCGTGCCTCGAACCTCGATCCATCCGAGGCGCTGCGGTTTATCTAGCCATGAGGTGTCAGGCAAATGAGCCTAATAGAGCTACATGATATAAGCAAGACGTATAGGAGCGATGGGACAGAAGTCCGGGCCCTGTCAGAAATCGACCTCTCCATCGATGAAGGAGAGCTAGTAGCCCTGATGGGTCCCTCAGGCAGCGGCAAGAGCACGCTACTGACCATCCTCGGGGCGATGAATCCGCCGACTACGGGCAAGATGTTAATCGACGACATTAACGTCTACCGGTTGTCGGTCGAGCAGCGAGCTGACTTTCGCCATGAGTATCTGGGATTCGTTTTTCAGCAGCTCCAGCTCATCCCCTACCTGACCGCCATTGAAAACGTCATGCTGCCCCTGGCCATCAGCAAGAGATCCAACAAAGAGCAGCATTTGATGGCCACTACGGCTCTGGAAAGAGTCGGCCTCGGCGACAAGCTTCGGCGTTTGCCCGGTCAGCTTTCCGGCGGCGAGCAAGAGCGGGTAGCCATCGCCCGCGCCATCGTAAACCATCCCCCTCTCATTCTGGCCGACGAGCCCACCGGTTCACTGGATACTCACACCGGGGAGGAAATCATGCAGATCTTCCGCGACCTGAATGAGGAAGGGCTAACCATCCTTATCGTCACCCATAATCCCGAAAACACCCGGTACACCCAAAGGACAATCAACATCCGCGACGGACACATCGTGACGCAAGGATCTAACCCGTGCGCCTGACCGATATTGCCTTGAATAACCTGAGGAGACGAAAGAGCAAGATGGCACTGCTGGTCCTCGGCCTTGTAATCGGCGTATCTTCTATCGTCTGCCTGGTTTCTGTCACCCGGGCCATGCAGGCTGATGTGAGAGAAAAGCTCGACCGCTTTGGCTCCAACCTCGTCATCACACCAAAATCCGATGCCATCATGCTGAGCTACGGGGGCATAGCCGTGACCAGCACGGCAGTCAATGTGAAGGATATGAGAGCAGATGACCTCGCCAAGATCGAGGCCATCGGGGCAAAATATGGAGCCAGCAGCATCGCACCTAAGTTGGTGGGAGGAGTCCTTGTTGGCGAAGCAAAAGCGCTGCTGGTAGGCGTGGATTTCCCCGCTGAGTTGAAGGCAAAACAGTGGTGGGAAATCACGGGCCGTGAGCCAAAAGAGACAAACGAGGTGCTGCTGGGCGCTTTTGCTTCGAGGAAGTTTTCGGCTATGCCGGGCGGGACGCTGACCATTAACGGGTCGAACTTCAGCGTCACGGGGGTGCTAAGGGAGACGGGGTCGCAGGAAGATTCGGTGATATTCGCCAACCTGGCCAGGGCGCAGCAGCTACTGGGCAAGCCCGGCGCCCTGACCTATGTCGAGATCGGCGCTCCATCTCGCGGCCTCGATGCTCTGATAGACGAGTTGAAAACCGCTTTGCCGGGCGCCAACACCGCTGCATTGAGCGCGGCCATGGAATCCCGGCAGCAGAGGGTAGGGCAGCTTACGAACTTCTCTCTCGCCGTCTCGATCATCGTACTGGTCGTGGGCGTCGTCATAGTTCTCACCACGATGATGTCTGCTGTCAACGAGAGGCGACGTGAAATCGGCATTTTTCGAGCGACCGGTTTCCGCAAAACCCACATTGCCACTATTATTCTGTTCGAGGCTTTTGTGGTAAGCTTTATTGGCGGTGTTTCCGGCTGGCTATTTGGGTCGTTAATTACCCTGGTTATCGGCTCCCGCCTGGCCGAGGTAACCACCCATATTGGACCGAGCCCGATGCTGGGCGCCACAGCCATCCTTGTCTCAGTCATAATAGGTATGGCCGGCGCCTTATATCCCGCCATGCTGGCGGCAAATCTCGATCCGGCTGACGCCCTAAGGTTTGCGTAGTCCTTGTCGCGGTTGAATATTGAGACTATAATGGTGAGAATTATGGATGATACGATTGGTGGCCTTAAGAATATCGCTCCATGGCGAACGACTTTCAACAGAATGACTTTTGTTGGTATAAACGGGCTAGTTAATCTAGTAGCATACCACTGGCTAGCATTGGCAAATCTTGCCAGCTTTGTCTTCGTCTTTTTTGCCGTTCTGGCGCCAATTCTGATGGCCAGTGGTCTGGCGTTGCCGGCCAGAGCCATCTATCTAGTCTACAGGGCTTTCTGCCACCAACTACCCTACCGGTCATACTTCATTTCCGGCTATCAAGTGGCTTTTTGCGAGCGAAACACCGCCATCTATGGCTCCATGTTTGTCGCGGGCCTTGCTTTCACGCTCGTTCGAGACCGGCTGAAGCCGATTGACTGGCGTCTTTTTCTGGCCCTCATCGCGCCGATGGCCATTGACGGTTTCACCCAACTCTTTGGCCTGAGAGAGAGCAACTGGCAACTGCGAACCGTGACAGGGGCTCTGTTCGGGATTGGCACCATCGGGCTGATGTATCCCTACGTTGAGATAGGCATGAAGGACGTCATCGAGACCATGAAGGGCAGCGTTCACTCCTTGAAAATGGAGGCAGGTGATGAGACGTTCAGAAATGTCGGATAATATGTTCGACGTCGAGGAAACCGAAGTCAGAGAAAGTCGATCGCGCTCCAGGCTGATTATCGTGGTCGGCCTTATGCTGGGCATTATGGCTGCCGCCGTTCTGTACGTCAAATCTGGTGACACCGTTGGTGCGGGAGGCGTGGTGTTCTCCCAACTGGCTGAACCACCGCAAATTGGCCGGGTCGTGGCCGCCGATAGCCAGGCCAAACCAATGTCCCAGGTGGCGCGCATCAACGAAGCAGCCCCCAATTTCACCTTCGTCGATGCGACCGGCGTTACCCAAACACTGAGCGACTACAAGGGCCAGGCGGTCATGATCAACTTTTGGGCCTCGTGGTGCCCCCCATGCGTCGGGGAAATGCCCGACATCGAGGCCACTTATAGGGAGAACCAGTCAAGAGGCCTCGTCATACTTGGCGTCAATCTCGACGAGGACCCCAACGTCGCCCGGCGGTTCCTCCAGCTTAGGGGTATAACTTTCCCTTCTGTGGCCGATACCGACCAGATTGCCGTCTATCTCTATCGGGTCAGCCCGATACCCGAGACCTTCTTCATCGACCGCGAGGGTATTCTGCGTGACATACAGATTGGCGCTATGACGAAAGGAATGATAAAGAGTAGAATAGACAAGATCCTCTAGATAAACAGTGGGACCGGGGCCGGGGTTTGACCCTGCCCTTTCCCCGAGCTTGTAGAAAGGACTTTTCCGATGGCCAAAGTTTATAAACCTGGCAAGCCACCCCACAAGTCGAACCGGCCACGAATTACCTGGCTCCATGTGATCTACCTGGCAGTGGCCTTCTCCATGGTCGTTTCTCTTTTGGCTGGCGTTTTCGGTGGATCGGCTCTCACAGCGAACCAGACAGCTCCGATTACCAGCCAGTCGGTAACGCTCCCGTAGTCGTCACGCTGGCCTATGGACTGCGCTTCTGACACCAATTGCGCCTTGATGGAATTCCTGCCGGGGAATGAAGGCTGCGGACCGGGCCGATCCGTCGGTAAGGAGACCCCATCGACTTGGATGAAATTCTGCAGACTGAGGACTTTCTCCATAAGAAAGCCGGGGCCTTCCGAAGATCGTTTGGCGCCCTGTATTTCCGCAATTTCCGCATGCTCTGGCTGGGCAACATCTTCATCGGTTTGGGTCAGGGAGCCGACAATATAGCCATTGGCTGGCTGATGATAGAGATGACCAAGTCCCCTTTCCTCGTTGGGGCGGCCTATTTCTGCCGTATGTTCCCCCTGCTCGTGCTCCCTCCTGTAACCGGCGTGATCGCTGATCGTCTAGACCGCCGTAAGTTCTTGATCATTGCCAACAGCTTGTTCACGGTTACCGGCCTGACGGTCACCACACTTGTTCTTACTGGCTTGATAACTGTTTGGCAGATACTTCTCGGTACCTTAATAGCCGGAATCGCCTTCGCCATGGTTTCCACGGCGCGTCAGTCCCTCATGCCAAGCCTGGTCAGTCGAACTCGTCTTCAGAACGCCGTGGCGGTGTATGCCATCTCCCAGAACACCTCGGCCTTCTTCGCCCCCGGGCTCGCCGGGATGATGATCAGCCTCGCCGGAATTGCCGCCGGCTTCTTTCTGGGCGCCATAGGGTATGCAGGTGCGCTCTTCAGCGCGATCCTGATGCGGGCGCCAAAGGTCGACACCGCGGACCCCAAATCAGTCTGGGAAGACCTGAAGATCGGCCTCAGGTATGTTCGAGATCACAAGAGCCTCCTTGCCGTGCTAATGCTCTGTAGCTCGATGGCCTTCTTTGGCATGTCCTATCAATCTATGCTTGCCGTCCTTGCCCAACAAGTCTTCCACGTCGACCCTGCCGGCTATGGCTTCATGGGTTTGAGCCTTGGCGGCGGCGCACTTGCCGGGTCGGCATTGCTCGCAATCTGGGGCAGGATACCGAATCGTGGCCTCGTGGCCATCATCTCGCTCATGGTCTTTAGCCTCGCGATCGTCGCCCTTTCGCTTACTCGTTCAATTTATGTAGCCTACGCTGTGCTCCCAATTGTCGGCTTGAGCAACGCCTTCGCCAGGGCACTGGCCAATGCGCTCGCCTTGCATGAAGTGCCGGATTTCTTGCGAGGCCGCGTCATGAGCATCTATATTATGACGTTCGGCTTGCAACCTTTAGGGAGCCTCACTATGGGCGCCATTGCCCAAGCCACCAACGCGCCACTTGCTGTAGGCTTCGGCGGCGTGGTCACCGCCCTCTCGGCTCTAGCCATCGCCATCTTTATTCCCGAGTTGCGCCGGCTCAAGTAGCTGCTAACTTGGGGCCATGATCAAATCAATCATGCATCTTCGCCAATTATTGCTTTTTTCTGCACAAGGTCTTCACCAAGAACTATTTGTTTGGCCTGGACGGTGTCTTCATAGGGTCGTTTACAATTATCGCCTTGATACGGCGTCGCCTTGTCGGGCTGCTTCTAACAACAGCCCGCCGGGGTCAATGCGCGTTATCCTTTCGGCTATTTCGAACCGAGGTTATGAGGAGGGAATGAGTGAACTCGAAAACATGGTTTTGCCTGCTTGGCCTTGGCGCTGGCCTCGTGATCATGGCCGGCTGCAACAAGACCCCGGTGCCAAGTAGCCCTACCGGCGCAGGACCGGCCGGCGGTGCTGACGGGACTGGTGGCAGCCGAACATCGTCTGTGACCGTCGCACCGGTGACCAAAGCCACAATGCAGTCGATATTGACTTACTCCGGTTCACTGGCACCAAGATCTCAGGTGAGCATAGCGCCGAGAGCGACCGGTAGGATCGAGAAACTACTGGTTGACGTCGGAGACAGCGTCAAGGCTGGTGACGTGTTAGCCCAGTTAGAGAAGACAACGGCTCAAATACAGGTACAAACAGCCGAAGCCAGCGTGAGAAGCGCGCAGGCGAGGATTGACCAACTCACACCGGTAGATGCTGACATTAAGGCGGCCCAGGCGTCCGTCGCGGCGTCCCTATCATCTTCCACGAAGGCCGACAACGACCTCGCCAAGCTAAGAGCCGGGCCGAACCTGGATTTGGTCAGGCAAGCGCAGCTCGATCTCGAGCAGAGGAAAGCTAGCCGGTGGCAGTCCCAAATAAGCCGGGATGCGTCGTGCGGCAGGGTTCAAGACGCCACTTGCCTATCGGCAGACGCTGCTGTTATGGCCACTGAAATAGCCGTCACTCTGTCAAACGACAAACTCAATGTGCTTCTGGCCGGCCCCAAGCCTGAAGATATCGTCAACTCTCAGAAGGCTGCCGACAGCGCCAGAATGGCGCTCGCCAGCGCGCAGGCCAGGTTGGACCAGCTATTGGCCGGTCCCAAGTCGGCCGATCTCGCTGCAGCGCAGGCTTCTCTCGATCAGTCGCGAGCGTCACTGGAAACGGCCAGGATGGCTCTTGAAGATACGGTTCTGGTAGCTCCATTTGACGGCATAGTCGCCAGCCGCTCCCTGAGTGTGGGTGGCACCGCTAGTGGCCAGGCCGCGATAGTCACACTAATTAGCAAGGACCTCGACATCGCCATCAGCGTCGAGGAGTCCAAAATCGGCATGCTCCGCAAGGACCTGCCCGTCACTCTAACTGTTTCCGCCTTTCCTGGTCAGATCTTCGCTGGCAAGGTGTCCGCCGTTAGCCCAATAGCCGACAGCAAGACACACACATTTGTCGTGAGGATTGCCCCGGACAATAGCTCCGGCAAGATGAGCGCCGGCATGTTTGCCGATGTTAAGATATTGGCCGAACAGCATGCAGGCGCTCTGACTATTCCGAAAGATGCAATAGTGCGTCAGGGCGACAGACAGGTCGTTTTTGTGGCCAAGAATGGCCAGGCAGCACTGCGCGTGGTTCAAACTGGTCTATCAGACGATAAGAACTACGAAATTGTCAGCGGAATTATCGCCGAGGACCAGATCATTATTTCCGGTCAGAACGGACTGGCTGATGGTAGCCGTATTGTGATCACTGGTCAAAATACTCAGACTGGCGGCACGCCAGGCGGACCAACAGGCGATTCAACCCAACAGCAGGGAAGGCCCACGCCGCCACCAGGAGGCCAGTCCGGTGGGCAGTCGGGTGGCCAGGGTGCGAGGCCTGGCGCCACCACGACCACGGGCACGCCCACAGCCGGTAGGAATTAGGGGATCGTCGTGGACAATCTGACCGCATATCGGAACACCCCGTTTTGGCGCATACGTTGGCAGGTAAGAACTGCGAGCGCCGCATTTGCCCACTGGCGAGCAGTGGATCGCCATGGCGGACACTCTGAAAGGAGCAAACTATGGGACTAACCCGTCTGGCGATCAATCGACCACTGACGATCCTTATGCTGATCCTTGGCATGGTGATTATGGGGGTTGTTGCCTGGGGGCAGCTACGGGTAGACCGGATGCCAAACATCAGCTACAACTTCGTGAGCATCAACGTATCCTACGCCGGCGCCTCTCCGGCGGACATGGAGAAGCTGGTGGTCATCCCCATTGAACAGCAGATCTCCGGACTTGCCGGCGTTGCCAGCTACAGCTCTAACGCCGGTCAAGGGTCTGCGTCAATTAATCTCTCTCTGGTTGAAGGAGCGAATGCTGACAAAGTCGCCGTAGACGTCCAGAACCGTCTGGGATCCATCCGTTCCCGTCTGCCGGCCGACGCCAGTGCGCCGTCCGTAAACAGGGCTGACCCTAACTCCCAACCGATCATGAACATTTCGTTGACCGGTCCCCAGCCCGTAGATGAACTCTATCTGCTGGCCACGCAAATACTCCAGCCCCGCCTCCAGTCTGTCCTGGGAGTGGCCGATATTAGCGTGAGTGGGGGCCTGGACCGCGGAGTGAACGTCGCCGTCGACTACTCGAAGCTCGAAGCCTACGGCATAACCGTGCCGCAGATCACCGCCGCCCTCGGCCGGGAAAACCTCAACTCGCCTGGCGGCAGCGTCAAAGACGGTAACGAGACGCTCTCGATTCGCGCCATCGGGCAGTATCAGAACACAGCCGATATAGAGAATCTGGTAATTGTGACAAGCGCGAACGGCCCTGTCTACCTGCATGACGTTGCGACAGTCACCGACAGTTTCAAAGAACGGACGAGGATCCAGCGGATCAATGGTCAGGAAGCAGTCGGTCTAAGTATAACCAAACAGTCCGATGCTAACAGCATCGCCGTTTCGACATCGATCAGGGAGACGCTGGACCAGGTGCAGAGGCTTTTGCCGAAGAATGTGGGAACTGTGGTCACCAACGACAGCACTAGATTCACGCGACGGGCGCTGGATGCCGTCTACACGGATCTGGGTATGGCTATTGTTCTTACCGGGCTGGTCTTGCTGCTGTTCTTGCATAGCTGGCGCAACGTGACAATTGTTATACTTGCCATCCCTACCTCGCTGATTACGACGTTTCTGGCGATGCGAGCGCTGAACTTCAGCCTCAACACGATATCCTTGATGGCTCTCGCTTTAATGATCGGCATCCTTGTCGATGATTCGATTGTGGTGATTGAGAACATTAACCGTCACCTCCGCCTTGGCCAGAAACCGATTCTAGCTGCCCTGAATGGACGCAGCGAGATCGGTCTCGCCGCCATCGCAATCACACTCACGGACGTTGTGGTTTACGTTCCGGTAGCCATGATGCAAGGCAATAACGGACAGCTGTTCCGGGAATATGGTCTGACTATTGCCTCGGCAACCTTGTTCTCGCTGTTTATTTGCTTTACTTTGACCCCCATGCTGGCCTCGAGGTGGCTGAAGAATCCTGACGATGGCAAGGGCCGCGGTTCATTTTTAGGCTTCGGTCGTTTGTGGGAAAAAGGCTTCGACCGGGTGGCCAGTGGCTACGGCCGGGTATTGGGACTAGGCCTCCGGTTAAGGTTGCTGGTCGTTCTCGTTGGTTTGGCGGCCTTTGGGGGCGCCGTTGCGATGATCCCCTTGAATCTCCTTGGCACCGAGTATGCCCCGCAGGAAGATGACAGCCTGTTTTCCGTAAGCGTTCAATTGCCGGTCGGGTCTACCCTGGCCTCGGCTGACCAGACAGTGGGCCAGATTGAGAACATGCTGACGAGCCAGATACCGGAGATTACAGCCATGTTCACCAGCATCAATGCTGGTGGGGGCGGGGGCGGATTTGGCGGCGGTCGTGGTGCCAGTGGCAATATCTCCGTCCAGTTGGTCGACAAGAGTCAGAGACAAAGGTCCGTCTTTGACATAGTAAACGTAGTCCGGCGGATAGGAACCGGCTTTCCCGGCGTGACCATCCGACCGCAAGTTAGCAGCACCTTCGGCGGCGGCGGTGGCGGCGGTGGCGGCGGGATACAGGTCAGGATCACCGGGAATGACCTCAGCCAAATGCTGTTAGTTGGCGAAGATGTGGAGATCGCTATGTTGACCGTCCCCGGTATCACAGACGTGACGCAGCCAAACGTAGCCGGCAGTCCTGAGATCAACGTAGTATTTGACCGCAAGAGAATGCTTGACATGGGTGTTTCCGGCTCGCAGGTGGCCAACAGTATCCGGACCCTGACGACAGGGACCACCGTTGGGCAGCTTCAGCCTACCATCGGCTCGCAGCGTGACATCGTCTTGATCGGCAGAGACAGCGACCGTCTGTCCCTGTCAAACCTTGCCAATGTTCCGGTGCCCTCTTCGAGCGGCGCACCGGTGCGACTTGGTCAGGTCGCGAATATAGTTCGCGCCAACGGACCGACACAGATATCGCGCACCAACGGTCAAAGAGTGATCACGGTCAGCGGAACTTCTTCCGGTCGGGCGACCGGTGACATAATCACCGATCTCAAAGTTGCCATGGAAGAATTGAACTTACCCGA
The DNA here is from genome assembly GCA_030650265.1 of Dehalococcoidia bacterium. The sequence goes on from JAUSEJ010000905.1 coordinate 15,940, forward strand.
TGGCTATTCTGTGGCCGTCGCCGGCGGCCAGGCGCAGATGATCAACGTCGCATTTGGGGCGCTGATGGGAGCTCTAGGACTGTCTGTCATCCTGATGTATATGCTATTGGTGGCCCTTTACGAATCGTTCCTCGAGCCACTGGCAATTATGTTCGCCTTGCCGGTATCTCTGGTCGGCGCCTTCGGCGGACTATATTTCACTAATAATACCTTCAACATCTTCTCGATGATCGGCATGATAATGCTGATGGGTCTGGTGGCCAAGAACGGCATCTTATTGGTCGACTACACCAAGACGCTACGCCGGCAAGGCCTGCCGCGCACCGAGGCGATCATACAAGCCGGACGGATACGCTTGCGGCCGATCGTCATGACCACTATGACCATAATTTGCGCCATGTTTCCGTTGGCCCTGAAGCTGGAAGACGGGGCAGAGTCCCGCTCCCCCATGGCGGTGGCGGTCATCGGCGGCGTCATCTCCTCGACGCTTCTAACACTGTTGCTAGTACCGGCAGCCTATACTTATCTGGACGATCTAGGTGGACTGCTGGGCCGGGCCCGGTTGCCAGTGCTCAGACGCCAGCGTCAGACACGAACCAAGGCGTCGCCAGCACCACAGGTAGGCGGACTGGCGACCGGTGACCTCGAACGCAGAACTTTAGCTACAGGTGAGGAAGCCTAGTTCCCGCGGAGGATGTTCTAATCCGAAGCAGACCGACTCGGTCTTCGAGACCGAGTCGGTCTATTCTTTCATCTCTGGTTTCTCTGGACCTCTACTTGAGGAAACGAGTGAGAACGAAGCTCGCCACAGTGATGATGATTGCACCGAGGAAGGCGTCCAAAAGGCTGTCAACACGAAAACCAATGCCCACGAAGCTGGCGGCTACATAAGTCAAATATAACATCGCCGTATTGATGATTAGGGTAAATAAGCCGAGGGTCATGGCGCTGATGAGACAGGTAACGAACTGCACAAGAGGGCGGATGAAAGCGTTGACGACGCCAAACACCAGAGCAGTTAGCAGGACGGCAAGCCAACTATCGAACGAGATCCCGGTAAGCACATAGTCGGCAACTATGAGCGCCGCGGCGTTTACTAATAACCTGACAATAAGATTGCTCATATATTAATAATACCACAACAAACAAGCCAACACAATCATTTGACCGCACCAATTTGGCTCTGCTATAATGTGATCGCAGCATGTTCAGCTTGCCGTCGCCGGGAGGCACCCAGCTGTCAATCGGTCCAAGAAGGACGACTGGCATGTTGCCCATTTTCGAGGAACTATCAACCTCCTATAACCCGTTTGATCTGGCCGCCTCGTTCCTGCAGGCTCCCCACTTCGTCTTCCTCGATAGCGGTATGGCGCATGATCGGTTTGGTCGCTACTCCTACATCACTGCCGATCCCTTCCTCTTGCTCCGCAGCAAAGGCTCGCGTGTCGATATCCTCGAAGACGGTCGAGCAACTCGCCTCGACGGTGACCCTTTTACCTATTTACAAAGTCTCTGGCAGCAACTGCGCCTGGGGACCATCCCCGGTCTCCCTCCATTTCAAGGGGGAATCGCCGGGTATTTCGGCTACGACCTTTGCCATCACGTCGAGCGCCTTCCCCGGCGCGCCTTTAACGATCTGGACCTTTTCGACATGTACGTCGGGTGTTATGACTGGGTTCTCGCCCACGATCATGTCACCGGCCAAAGCTGGATCGTGGCCACCGGTGGACGGGAGCAAAGCCGGAAGTTGGCTGAATGGAGACTAGGCTGGGTCAGAGAAAGATTGGCAGAGACGTCACCACGGAGGCACGGAGGCACGGAGAAGGAATCTTATTTCTTTATGCCTCCCAACAACAGTCAGATTGTTCCTGCAACCAAACCAACAGTCGATGAACCTACCGGCAACTCCGTGTCTCCGTGCCTCCGTGATAAGCGAATCCTCGACGGCCTAGCTCCCGATTTCGAATCCAACTTCTCGAAGGAAGCCTACATCCGGTCCATTCAGACAGCGAAGGAATACATCGCCGCCGGGGAGATCTACCAGGTCAACCTGTCCCAGAGGTTCGAGACCAACCTGGCCGTTCATCCCTGGCAGCTCTACACTCGCCTGAGAGAGGTCAATCCGGCGCCTTTCGCGGCCTACCTGGGCTTCGATGATGTGACAGTGATCAGCTCCTCGCCGGAACAATTCCTCAAGGTTGGGGGACAAAACGTCGAAACGAGACCAATCAAGGGCACAAGGCCGAGGGGACGAACGCCAGACGAAGACATTAGCCTCGCAGCGGAGCTTCTCAGCAGCATGAAGGACCGGGCGGAGAACGTTATGATCGTAGACCTGTTGCGGAACGATATCGGGCGGGTCTGCCAAATCGGCTCGGTCCACGTGCCCGAACTTGTCATCCTCGAAGAGTATCCCACCGTATTCCACCTCGTATCTACCGTGGCTGGCGTACTCGACCCCCGCTATGATGCCGTCGACCTTCTGCGGGCCTGCTTCCCCGGTGGATCGGTGACTGGCTGCCCCAAGATCAGGTCGATGGAGATCATCGACGAACTGGAGCCAACCCAAAGGGGCGTCTACTGCGGGGC
>JAUSEJ010000915.1 GCA_030650265.1 Dehalococcoidia bacterium
AGCATCGCCGTCCGCGCGCCTGTACGTCGAGCCGCAAGCGCTCTTCGCCGCCCACCACAGGACATACGATGCCCAACAAGCGCTCGCCGTACTGAGGTCTATCGCACAGAGAAAGCACCAATGGTCAGATATCCTGAGTACGACCAAGATGGCCCCGGCGTCTTTGAAGAACATCATGGAAACGCTCGTCGGCGATCTCGGTCTCGTGGAACGAGTGCTTCCCGTCACCGAACAACATCAGACCCGCTCCTATCATACGCAGTATCATCTGACAGACAACTTCCTGAAATTCTGGTTCGAATTCATCGAGCCGAACCAGGGTAACATCGAGTTTGGCAGCGGCGAAAGGATCGTCGACGCCATTTTCGCAAGGCTACCGGACCACATGGGGCTAGTCTTCGAATCGATGTGTCGCGATTGGGTTCGACTGGCCGCCAGCGCTAATCTTCTTCCTGTCGAGGTTGGTCGCGTTGGCACTTGGTGGAATCCAAACCACCAAATAGACATCGTCGGACTTGACCGGGCGGGTAAGGCCATCCTGGTTGGCGAAAGCAAATGGACGAACCAGCCGTTTGATTGGAGTGATATGGCCCACTACCTTGACCACGTCCGGGCGCTGGGTGATACAGTCGATCCAGGCGCGCTCCACCTAATATTCTCGAAAAGTGGCTTTCAGGACAATGTCGTGAACTGGGCCGAGAAGATAAGTGCCAAGTTGCTGACACCAGCGGACATGCTCTCGCCCTTTGTGTAGAGCAAGGGATGCTCGTGCCTTGCCTTTAGTCGCTGCCAGCGCCGTTCGATCTCTCCTTCGAAGGACTCGAGGGTGGCGGCGTGCCCCGGCTTTGTCAGGTGCCGGGTCTTTACCATCAGGCCGGGCCATTGGGCGGCGGGGACGCGCTTTCCTCGCTCCTCGGGGTCGTAGTTTATCATGGTGACCCCCTGCTCGACTTCGTAGACGGGGAAAAAGCAACAATCGACGCCCGCTTTGGCCACATTGGTCCCCTGCTTTTCGTCGTAGCGCCAGCTTAGAGGACAGAGCTTTGGGACCTTGAATTTATTCTGTATTATATCGTTCAGTAAGTTATACTATATTCTATTGAACTATTCTGCATATGAGAGTTGACGATGCATGTTGTCCCCACGAGTCTCTCCGCTGAAGGGCA
>JAUSEJ010000919.1 GCA_030650265.1 Dehalococcoidia bacterium
TTGCCTTCCAGATTTTTGATTGCACCGGCGACGATGGTCGGCTGTCCCCTTTGCGAATTGGTCAACCTGTATTCCTTCGGGTTTTGCCTTTGCGCCTGTGCCAGTAGCTCATCGTAGTAGGCAAGTTGGCCGGCCTCGTCGTTGGTCACGCCGCCGCTAGTCGTTGGGTTCGGGGTAGCTGTCGGGGTGCCGGACGCCGGTCTGTCGCTCGTATCGCTTGAAGAAGCTAAAGGGTGGCTGTCGTCCGGCTCCGTGACCTCGCCGGGGGCGGTGTCCACCTGGCGGGCTGGTGTTGAATCAGGCAAGGTGACTCGGACGGCTCCGGCAATAGATTCAATCTCCGATTCATCCAACCATCCCAGCCCGCAAATTGAGAGCGTAGCGCGCCTTTTCGCCTTCGTTTCGGCCTTCATCACGGCGTTGGCGCGGGCGTCGCCGCGTAGGTTCTCAATGGCGACTGCGCCGGTCGCTAGGTCGGTACGCCCATTCTTGTCTGCTACATGAGCGGTAACGATGTAGACGCCCTCAGCTACCTCCTTATCCAACTTCGTCACGCTGATCGCGTGGAGACTGCGTAGCTGGTCTGTCGTATCCTTTCGGGCATAGAGCGTCAGCTTGCCATTGAGCGTCAGGTAGTCAAAGGGCTTAGTCAGATGGTTTAGCCCAACACTTTGGCATACCTGCATGTAGTAGCTAAGTCGCTCTGCCGATGTTAGCTTGGATAAGTCCCCCGTTAAAAGCACTTGTTCTAGCAGGTCTGCCCCTTGCTGTGGTCTGGTCGCCAGTGCCTTTGTGTCAGTTGCCATTATCGGTTACTCCTCTATCTCGATTTCCGTGATTGTCTGTTCAACAACATCCGGCTCCGTATGGTCTAGTTGCTTGATAACCACAAAACGAGCGATGCACTTTCGGTCATCCTCGTCGTCGCACCACTCGGATCGCCATAAGATGTCTGCCCGTCCCGTGTACATGTCCTCCATCACCTTTTTCGCGTTAGGCAGCGCGCTGAAATATCTAGTGCGTCTCCCGATGCTGGCAATATATGCTTTCATCATCATTCTCCGTAGCGTCTGGTTATTGTCTGCCCGCCGACTTCTACCGTGATCTCTTCCGGCGGCGATTGTCGGTTGCGATTCCTCTCCTGGCGCTCCCGGCAGGAAGTGCCGAGGAGGCAGTAGGGTTGCTCGTGGTCAAAGAAACGCATGATCGGGTCGTCGTCAGACCCGTACCATCCGCAGTAGCGGCAACGGGGTATCTTCGGTTTATTCATTTGCCTGTCCAGACTCGGCATCTCGGTAATGCCGGTAGGCATCGCTGGCTGCTACGTGCAGGGCGCGGAGTAGTCGCAGGCGTTCGGCTCGGCTTGCCTGTTTGCCCGCCCCGTGTGGATCCCACAAGCCCCGGCTAGCCTGATCTAATGCCTGCCGCACGACTTCCAGGTCGGCGACTTGCTGACCGTCCAAGTCATTCACTGGCATCGGCTTGTCCCTTCGGCTGAATCGCCTGATGTATTCGTTCTCAATGACCGTACCGCCACCAATGGCGGCAAGACCGGCGTCAACTATCTGTTGGTGCATTATCCGTTCTCCAACCAGTCAAGAACCTCATCAACGCTCCCAATCTGCTTGCGGCGGATGAGCTTGGCTAGGCTCTCGGCGACGATGTGATTATTGCGGTGGTTACGGGCTATGCGCCGCAGGCTCTCGGCTATGTCTATGAGGGCGCCGGCAGTTACCCAACTCGCCGCTACGAGAGTTTTTCCCTCGCGATTGAGCCACTGGGCTTGGTTGAGGTAGTCACCCGGTTCGTGGTCTGTTATAATCGGTTTGTCCTTAGTCATAACCACTCCTTTCGTTCTACCCCCGCCGACTTATCACCGGCGGGGGATTGTTTTTGACGCCGAAGTTCGTCTCTCGTTAAATCTCCAATCGTCAGTTGTCACCTCCTTATCGCCGGACTTACCGGCCCTTAGATTGCGTTTGTCCTGGTAGAGGCTATTCAGTTGTGTTTGGGCCAGGCATCATCCCCTTTCAGTCGCCGGATGGTATGCGGTGAACCCGCTCGTCGCGTAGATCGGCTGGGTTTATGTGGCATCACCCCCTCTCGGTAGTCGAGCTACTCAGATGGCCTGGTAAGCGCGGGTACTGATCGTCTATCCTCGATCACTCAGCGCGACTAGGCCACCCTAGTAGCCGGGCTAACCCTCGTCCTCCATCCCAGTATCGAGATCATCCCCGCCGTAGACCCGGACGTTCGCGATCCGTTGGGTGATGATCGTCAGGATATGCCCCCCAGCAGCTAATTGTCGAGTCCTATTAGTCACGGGCTTGCCATCCGTAGTCCACGGTGTCGCCCATTTTATGTCCTCGACCTCATCTGCGTGGGTCTTGGCGGACTTGACTGAGACAAACAACGCCGGGCGTTCCTGGGTCTGGTCTAACTCATAAACTAACATCTTTCTTGCCCTTTCTGCCTAGCATCCTGGCTGCTACGCTACGCGGTAGTAGGTCAAGATGGGCTAGCCAATAGGCAATAGCCTCCTTGACTGCCTCGCTTCGATTTGCAAGACCCTTAGCCTGTATAGCCATGTCAACTGCTTGCTCAGTCGCGGGGTCTACCATCGTTGCAAGGGGTCTATGCTTCGCCTTGTCGTATTTACCCATCTACCACCAATCGAATCTATTGTAGCTACTATTATAGTCCTAGCCTTGCCTAAATGTCAAACAGTCTGTTTCTTCGGCGCAACAATCATATCTATATCGTTGAGGGCGCACCCGAAGGCTGTGACTAGATCGTGGTTAATGCAGATTGAACGGAATTGGATTAAGGTGGCAACGCGACGACCTATACCATCGCTACGCAGTCCGTGGGGTGGGTACTCAGCAAGTATCTCCTGCTCGTCTGCCGTTACCGGCAGACGGTAGTAGTCCCCTACAGCACGGAATTGCTGGTCGCAGAGGGTGACTAGAAATCCCCGATAGTTACAATGGTATACGTAGCCATTGGTGTAAAAGTTGGTTGCGCCCTTCTGTTTCAGGTATGACTCAGCGGCGCTCATCATTTGGCCGGCGCGTCTGTCACTTTCTAGGCGGATTGCGGATTGCTCGGCCTTCTCGGTAGCCTTCTGCTTGCGGATGTCTTCGAGTAGGCTGATCATTGTGCCTGTCCTTTCGTTGGTGTGACTATCTCCCAATGTGGGTTTCGGCTGTTCCTGGTATTGACGATACGGCCAGCGGCTACCAGTAGGCCCATGTCCTTCTTGACGGTATGGATATTGAGGCCCAGTGAGCCAGCGATCTGCCAGTAGTAGGGCGTGAAATTGTACTGCCGCTGGCGCTGGGCCAGAAAGTCAAGGATGGACTGCTGGCGCTGGGCGATGGTAGGTTTAGGTTGCATGGGTCTGCTCCTTCTCGTCTCTGACAGCCTCGTGGGCGTCGCGTGCCTCTTTGGTGGACGCAAGCCACACCTGCCGAGCGGCTTCCTGCGCCTTCTTGAGAATGGCTTCCGGCTCTCTCATTGTTGCGTCGAGGATTAGGTAGGCTGCCCACTCAGATGCTTTGCGGACGGCGTACAGCCGGTCTAGTTTTTCCTGGCGTGTCACTGGGTTACTCCTTGCTCAACTGGTTCAATTGAATAAAGCGTTCGGCTTATCAGGCCGGTCTCCCGGTCCCACTGGTGGACTCGGACGCGGTATATATCCCTAAGCAAATCTGCGCAGTCTACGGCGTCGGCATAGTTGCTAGTGGTCTTAACACTATCCGGGTAAACGCCTTCGGTGTCCCAAACGTAAACGCGGTAGGTTGAACCGATCTCGGCTTCGGGTGTGGTGGTTGTCACTGGGTTTCTCCTTGCCCGGCCTTAGCGGGCTGGTTAATATGCGTCGGTGGTATCGGTTAAAACGTGCTTGATCGCCTGTCGCATCAGGAGTTGCTCGGTATTCAACCGCCGGCCCTTTAGGGCGTCAATCATGCCGGCCAGCTCCTGGCGGGTATGCTTGCCATCAAGCAGCCTTAATCGCAGGTGAACCACGCGAAGGGCTACATCTGGGTCGAGTTCGGCTGGGTGTGTGCTGGGGTCTGGCGTGAATGTCATTGCTCGCATCGTCTATTTTCCTGTTGTTCGTATCGGGTGCTACTCCGACCACCTAGCCCGGCAGGTGAGTACCGGGCCGACGTGGTAGGACTAGCAGGGGTGAAGTCGATGCTTGAGTCTCGCAGCGCTGGCTCGATAAATCGCGCCTCGCTCTAAATCCGCCTCCGCCTCTGTAATTCCCCCAGCTCGCAATCGCTGGTCAAGTTGCCCTGTCGCTATCCTATCTTCATCCGTCCTGGCCTGTACCGCCTCAACTTCCAGCGGCGTTAGGTAGCGCCTGTTTTTAACTGCCATTGTCTGTACTCCGTACCGCCGGCCCTATGTCCGGGCAGTGGCGCCGGCTGGCCTGCTACGATGTACCAGCCGGCTGGGGTATTAGGCCGTTTCGTTGGCTGGGTCGCTAGTGTCGTCGGTTGGATCAATCCAGTCCCCTATTGAGTACTGCGACTTATCACCGTTGAGGAATAGGTGCATTAGATAATCGCGACTGGGTCCCTCGTACTGGCGCATACTCTCAAAGATTATTGTCGCTGACTGCCGGCGACCCACCCGGCTGGTGAGATAGGCTATATCACGCTCTGCGTGTTCGCGTGTCTGGTAGTCCTGCGCGTTACCCATTGCCTCTCTCCGTTGCTAATTTACCCGTGCCCAGCGTCAACAGTTGACGCTGGAAGCTGGCGAATTAGCTGGCCTGTAATCTGGCGTTTGAATTATCTATGTCAATTCTGGCCTGTATTAACCAGGCGCCGGCTTGTTGGCCCGTGCACTCATCGAGTATTTTTCCGACTTTCGCCATTGTCTGAATATCTGTTAGTCCTGAATTGTGAATAGCCTTGCTAATATCCTCAACATAATAGCGGCCAACCTCGATGTTGTAGCAATTAGCTGTCTTGGACGCCGCTAATGCGCGACTGGATAGCTTCCATAGCCTAGATTTCCTAGCGGTGTCTGAGATTTCCACAAGCTTGATTGCTAAATCCTTGCTATTGATTGTTGCCATCGTGGTAACTCCGATCCCTGATTCAGCTTCTTGCTGTATGACTAGAGTATAGACCCTTCTGATACCGGCTACAATAGCCCATAAGTACCAGTTTGGGGTA
>JAUSEJ010000923.1 GCA_030650265.1 Dehalococcoidia bacterium
GGGTTCGGGTGAGCTCCGCCAGGCTAGGTTCTGTGGGTACCAGGAGGTATAGGCGGGCACGCCACGCCACGCGCCGTTGGCCGGGAGGCGGCTCGGGGCGAGCCAGGCCGGCTGCCAGCACATTGGTGTCCAGGACCGCTGTGATCATTCGCGCGTGGTCGGGCTCCGGCCTGTTCCGCGCGGTTTCCTACGGGCGGATGCTACGGCCTTGGCAGCCTCCATCTCCACGCTTTCGGGGGATACGCCCTCAAAGGCTTTCCAGCTCTCGTCTAAGACCTTAAAGCGCTCGGCCCGCTCTTCCTCGATGAGGTTGAAGCGTTTGAGGTCATCGGGTGAGATTATGGCCGCCACCGGAATGCCGCTTTTCTCCACGAGCACCCTGGTCTCCCGCCGAAATACCCTGTTGAGAAGCTGGCTAAACTGTTCCCTCGCCTCTGATGCCTTCATAGTCTGGGTCGTAGGCTGCTCACGCTCACCCATCTTCCGCCTCCAAGTGTGTCATACTCTGTACAAAATAGCACAACTGTGGGATAAAATCAAATGCTGGCCTGTGCGGCATGTTTGCCTGTCTGGATCTGCAAAAGCGAGCCCTGGCGAGGTCGTTACGAGTTCGCATGATGGGCCTCCAGGATGGCCTGCATCGTGGGCCGGTGATAGCGCCACTCGGTAGGTGACAATATCCGGCAGAGTCTTGTCACCGGGCACGAGGTAGTTGTCCCGGATACACACAGCGGTGGTCAGGAACAAAGTTGGTCAATTTCTGTTTGGGGAGGGGGCGGCAGGACGATGAGCGTGGGGCAGGGATTTCCAGCCGGTCACCCTGCATAACCGGGCACTTGCCGTCACGCCATCACAAAGATGTTTGTGGATTCGAACCACCGCCCGGTCTAGCTGGCGCGCATAGCGTCTACTATTGCCTTCGTCAGGCTAGGGCTGTCTATTTCGCCACTCACGCTCATATTACTACTTTGATTGCTCGTTGGATAGACTTCTTTATGGTTGCTCGGTTGGCTCAAGGCGAGTGAGGTTTGGGATATGGTCAAAGTCGCGGTCGTAGGAGTAGATAAGGTTCGACCCTGAGACCTCCATGGAGGCGACGATGAAGGCATCGCCAAAATCCAGGTTGGTAGCGGCGTAGATATCCAGAGCCCGGAAGATGGTTAGCCGGCGGCGAATCTTAAAGTTGGGAAGGCGCAGGATGGGGGAGAGAAGGTCGCGGATCTCGGTGCGGGGTAGATGGTAAAGCCTTGGGGAGGAAAGGACAAAGACCGCGTCGGCAATGACGGTCTCAGGGGCAAGAAGGGTCAGTTTGCCTGCTTCAACCTGTTTGAAGAGAGCCCGGGCCTGGACCTGTTTCTTGGGATCGTCTCCTGTCAAAAGGCGAATTATGACATCGGTGTCAATGAAGGGCTCACTCATAGCTTGGGCGGATACTTCTGTTTGATTCGGTCCTCTTTGGCAATGGTTCGCATCTCATGCCACGAAAGGGGATGCTTCAATGACCCGGCTTTTCCTACGATCGAATCGATGTCTCTATAGCGAGGGACTTTGAGCTTGACCTCCCCCTCGCGCTCTATGACAAAGGCTACCTTATCGTGGCTTTGGACACCTAAGTGCCTTCGCACCTCAGCCGGAATGGTGATCTGGCCTTTGCTGGTGATAGTAGAGATAACCTCTTTCATAGTAACTCCAGATGTAAGGGACTGATATATTAGTAAGGATATATTAGCGGATGCCTTACCCAGCGTCAAGCGAGGGTCTGGTCTTGCCTCGATGAAATCGCTGCCGGCCCCGAATGGGCCCCGAACGGGGCGAGGCCGCGCCGCCGGCGCTTTCCCGACCGGCGCTGCGCTCCCCATCGCCTCCGGCGCCATCCGCCGACGAACGCCCAACTCGCCGGCAACACGCCGAATCGTTCCAACCCCAAATGCATATTCACGTCGAGTCGCTTCGAATAGCTCCACGCTCGCTGTTCGGCTTCGTACGCATCCCCTTAACCGCCTTACCAGCACGGAGGGTGCCAGTTTCAGTCATCGCAGGTGGGCTGTGAGATCATTGAGTGGGCCAAATTGGAGTGTCAAAGACACAAGAAGCTGGATACTTTGCTGTATACTAAGGTTGGATATGCAACTCTTGGGCATAGAGGCAACGTGTAAGTGAAAGTGCGGGATGCCATCAAGTTGATCGAGGAGGATGGTTGGTATCTCAAGGCGCAAGCCGGTAGCCACCGTCAGTTCAAGCACCCCACAAAACTTGGTCGAGTGACAATTGCCGGACATGTGAACGACGATCTTGCCAAGGGTACGTTGAACAGCATTATGAAACAGGCGCAACTAAGGGAGAAGTAAGAATGCACCGGTACCTGATTGTTATCGAGAAGGCAAACGGAAACTTCTCAGCGTATTCCCCTGACGTGCCCGGCTGCGTGGCGACCGGCAAGAGCGCCGACGAAGCCAAGAGGAACATGCACTCGGCAATCGAGATGCATTTGGAGGGGTTGCGCGAG
>JAUSEJ010000932.1 GCA_030650265.1 Dehalococcoidia bacterium
AGCCCTGGCAAGCATAACCGCCATTGAGGAAGAAGGCCTGCTAGACCACGCCCTCGCTCTGGGCGACTACTTCGACCAAAGAATGGCCCAAATGAAATCCGCCCATCCGATCATAGGCGATGTAAGGGGCAAGGGCTGCCTGCTGGGAATAGAGCTGGTCAAAGACCGCAGGACAAAAGAGCCGTTCCCCGAGGCCGGAAAAGAAGTCTACCAAAGAGCCTTCAAGAAGGGCCTGGCCTGGGTCCCAGCCGGCCACATCCTGAGAATGTCGCCGCCGATAGTGATGGAACAAGTGATCGCGGCGAAGGGGATGGACATTATCGAGGAAGCCATCGCGGAGGTGGAGCAGGAGAAGGGATACTGAATCGCGAAAAGCACGAAAGGGACGAAGGGCGCGAAACGCCCTCTCCCGGGGGAGAGGGTTAGGTGTCACCCCGAAAGCATCGACAAGGAGCGGAGCGACTGCGATGCGACAGGGGGTGAGGGCGCAGCGTATCGCCTATGCAACAGCCTTTCAGATCACGAACCAGCGCCAATTCCCCCTTTGAAGAAGCGGGGTGTAATGTCAAGTGGTTGTTTTGTTGGTATGTAGGGCGTGCCAAAGGGCTAGCCTTTCAGCGACGGCCTAGTTTGGCTGTTCTTTGACAGTTGAAGACGGTGCTAATGGTCCAGGTGGATTCTCAGGCTGCCTTTGGCTTGCCGATGCCTGACTACTTGTCGCGCGAGTTCACCTGGTGTCATTCCGGCGGGTAGTGCGGCAGGCGCCTCCTTTCTTTGGTCGAGAGTCTGGTAGAGCTGACCTTTACGCAGCAGAGTGTGGATCAGCCTTACCAGCTTGCGGGCCGTAAGGACGCACGCCCTCTTGTGTTTGTGCTTGGCGGCCTCGCGGAGTTTTGTCTGGTAGTATGCCGCATATTCCTCGTTGTGCATTCTTAGCGAGTTTGCGGCCTCAATGAGGTAGTAGCGAAGATAGTGGTTCCCGGCGTGCTTCATCGGGGTTTCTTCCGCCTCGAATTCCCCGCTCTGGTTCTTCTTCCAGACTATGGCAGCGAACCTGGCTAGTTGGGCATCCGTGTCGAAGCGGTTGACGTCCTGGACTTCGGCTATGATGCCGGCAGTATAGACGGGACCGAGTCCAGGAATGGAGAGCAGAACCTGCGCTCCCGGGAATGCCGCGAGTTCTCTTGTGATGGCTTTCTCTATGGCGGCGATCTGCTTCTCGAAGAAGCGGATATTCTCCAAGGTCATGGCGAGCACGACGTTGACTGGATCGGCGAGGTATTTGGTCAGGCGATAGGAGTTCTTCGCGGCCTGTTTGATGGATTTGGCTAGGGTCTCAGGGTCATCAAAGTGCCCATTGCTCTTCTTGACCAGGAAGTTAGTCAGATCCTCCAACGGCATCCCGGCGATCTCGTCAACAGAGAGGAACTCAGTCAGGAGTGCGCTGGAGGTGGCTCCGAACGTATCGGAGAAGAAGTCTTGCTGGCAGAATACTGAGAACTTGAGAAACAGGTGTGTCAGGAACCTGTTCTTCTCTCTTGCCAGAGAGTTGGTGAGGTGGAAGCGGTGCCTTGTGAGCTTTTGGATGGCCAGGTACCTTTCGTCAGGTTCGGCGATCTTGGGGAGTCTGCCGAAACGGACGCGATCCGCTATCACGAAAGCATCGACAGAGTCGGTTTTGTCCAAGTCGCTGTAGGATTCCTTGAACTTGGCGACCAGCTTTGCGTTGATGGCGTAGACTGCCGGATGGAGGTGCTCCAATTCCGGAGAGTTTCGCAGGGCCTCCGAGAGATGCCACCACAGCAGGCCAGTGGTTTCCATTCCGATGAGGAGTTGGTCTGTGCCAAGTTGTTGGGCTGTGGCATTGATCTTGGCGACCAGCTTATCGACTCCGGCGGGGTTGTGCTCGAAGCTGAACCGCTTGAGGGGTTCGCTTCCATCGTCGAGGAGGAAGCAGGCAGCCACGGATTTCTGCGAGACATCTAGGCCGACACAAAGTCTGGACATAAAGCACCGCCTTTCGCTAAGATAGCTACAGGGGCTCCTGGCGTCTTCTGCATCAACAGCCTCGTGGATTAGAACTGGCGTTCCGACCAGGGTCGGAATACGTCCTTCTCGAAATGCCCCCGCCTGCTGCCGCGGGCGAGAGGACGGCCGAACATCGCGGGCGTTAGAAGTAACAGAAGACCAGGGGTGGCACTCTTCAAATAGTGGTCGATGCCACAGGGGGCCGAGTAGCCTATCCCCTGACAGCTCTAAAGCTATTTTGCCAGGAACCCCGCCTCTGGTCAACCGGAGCAGCCCCCGGTAACCAGTGGTACCAGTATTATACGAGGGGGCCTCCGCAGAGGGGGGATGTGAGCTCTGTTCCAGTTCAGCACGCCGCTTCCGCCAGCCAAACCCCATCCCTCCAGGTATCTTACCTGGAGGGCGCTCTACTCCAACTCCATCGCCGTCTGCGTGCTCTTCCGCTGCACCGACTTCGCATCCCCGGAGCGTAGAATCCAACTGTGGGGGAAGTCGAACTCCTTGCCCTCCAGAAGCTCGCCGATTGTGCGAACCTGGAGCTTGGCCACGAGCTTG
>JAUSEJ010000480.1 GCA_030650265.1 Dehalococcoidia bacterium
GCCATCCGCGAGATCGAGCGCATTGTTAGGCCATTCCGACCAGAACGTCGATCTGGAAACGTAGAGCCATACGAAGGGATAAATCATAACACCGAGAAACGGTAGCAAAAACAGACTGCGATCTGATCCCCCTCGGCGGTATAGCACCAGAGCCAGAACGAACGAAGCCAGAAAGGCCAGCCAAGCGATTCCCGGTAAGCCGAGAGCGGCAAAGCGTTCGAGAGGACTCAGGTGTCCAGCACCGATGCGTGCCGCTGCGACGACAAGGACAGTGAAGAGGGGGGAAATCACGCCGATTAGGACGCCACACCAAAACAAGCCCTGACTCACACCTTCAAGTTTTGAGCGTGTCCTGGACATAGAATGGCCGAACAATTAAGTTGAGCGTCCGCCAGACAGGGCGCGAACGCAGCGGGGCCAAGGTATCGGATTTCAGGGGAACCTTCAACGGCAATCCCGGTGGGCGGTACGCTCTGGGTGTGTGACAAAAAAGTGACCGAAAAGAGATGCGCCTTGCCGGGCGCGCTTTTTTTGAGTTGCTAAATTGTATCTTTATAGATACAAGTTCGCATGCCTACTTCACTTCCAGATCTCCGTTCTCAACGCGACGCGGTTCTCGAACGGATGAAACAGATCGACCACTTGCGCCGCGGTTCATTAAGTCGCCAGTTCTTTAAGACCCGACGCGACGGCAAAATCGTCGAGTCTGGGCCCTATTTCGTTCTGCAATGCTCCTTGAAGGGTAAAAAGTGCTCCGAGCGCATTCCCGCCTCGCAGGCTGGAGAGGTCGAAAAGCAGGTCGAGAACTTCCGCCTTTTCAACACTTTGGCCGACGAGTTCGTCACCCTTTCCGATCAGATCACACAATGGGAGTGGTTGGCTGACGACAGTAAAAAAAACGCCTCGAATCTGCCGAGTGCCAAGACGAACGATTCAAGGAAACCCAAGCATTCATAGCTCTGGTCAGCCGACAGTGGGCAGAGCAGGGCGTCAACAATTTGGAAGCCGCCGAGTTGGGCTTGCGCGCCGCGCTGCTCAAGGATGGCCGGGCCCTGCTGGAGAAACTGGTGCAGTCAGTGGCCGATTCGCTTTCACAGGCCCAAACCCAGAAGGGGGAAAAGTGTCATGCCGACCGATCTCGCACGGTGGACACGATCTTCGGAGCGATCGACCTGGAACGGGACTACCTCTACTCGCCCAAGGATCAACAGGGGCGCTGTCCGCTGGATGAGGCCTTGGGCTTGATCGATGGCACCTCACCGGGTTTGGTCCGATTGGCCAGCCGGGCCGCCGCCCGGGAAGGATTTGAAGCAGCCAGCGACGATTTGAAGGAACTGGCCGGCATCCAAATCGACGGCCGACAAATCCAGCGGCTGGTGGCCCATAGCGGCCCGAAGGTCGCCGCCCAACTCAAGCTTACCGGCCCTGAGGTTGAAGCCAAACCCATGCCCACCTGCTACGTGGAAGCCGATGGAACCGGCATTCCGATGGTCGCCCGGGAACTGGAGGGCCGCAAAGGCAAGCAGGACGACGGCACCGCCAAGACTCGCGAGGTCAAACTGGGGTGCGTCTTCTCCCAAACCAAGACCGACGAGGACGGCCAGCCGATGCGTGACTACCAGTCAACCAGCTACGTCGGAACTCTCCAATCGGTGGAGAGCTTTGCGCCCTTGCTGCGCGACGAGGCCAGGCGCCGGGGCATTGGCAAAGCTCAGAAGATTGTGTTCATCGGGGACGGGGCGGCGTGGATTTGGGAACTGGCCAGAACTCACTTCCCGTTGGCCATCCTCATTCTGGATTTCTATCACATGATGGAATACCTCCACGACCTGAGCCAACTGCTCTACGGCCGGGACACCCCATGGGCGGGTCGAATGAAGGACCAATGGAAGGAGCAGATGGAGAAGGACGAAGTCCAAGCCGTCCTCGATGGCCTGAACAAGAGAGTCGCCCAGTTGGGCGAAAACTCCGCCGAAACGTTGGAGAAGATGCACGAGAAAATTCGCTACTTGGAGAACAACAAGGACAAGATGATGTATGGAAAATTTCGAGAGCAGGGCCTCTTTTACGGCTCGGGCGTAGTGGAGGCCGGATGCAAAGCCGTCATCGGCAAGCGCCTCAAACAATCCGGAATGTACTGGTCACAATCCGGCGCCGCAAACATCCTGGCGCTGCGGTGCGCCTTGATGGGAAATCGCTGGGACGAATGCTGGGATCAAATCAACAATTCCCGTCAATTTCAAACCCGGGCCGCCGCATGACTGTCCCCGGTGGTTACAAATCCGTCACACACCCGGTTCGTCATGCTCGGCTTGCATGTACTTGTGGCAAAGCTTATTCTACCACCAATGACGACGACCTTGAGCCAAACCCAGGCAGACTTGCCGCGACTGGTTGAACTCGCGAACCAGGGCGAGGACGTGGTCATCACGGTCGGGGGCACGCCCAAGGCGCGGCTGACCCGTGTCGATGGCCCTTCGGTCAACGGCTCAAGAACTCCCGTGGACATGTCCGCCTGGCTCGATGAACTAAATGAGTTGCGCCGCAAGTATTCCACGGGCAAGCCCGGCCCAATTGTAGAGCAGATCCTTGAGGAAGACCGCGCCGACCGCG
>JAUSEJ010000945.1 GCA_030650265.1 Dehalococcoidia bacterium
GATGCCACTATAATACATTTCCTCCGCCGGCAACGCAAGCCAGCATATTTGCAATTGGGTCTGGGCGACCTCGTAATTGGCCTAGTACCCTCTTTCCCAATCCACCCGATTGACTAGATCCTCACCTGCGAGGAATCTCTCCAGGTTCTGGCAAAACAGCTCGATGCCGCTGTTGGGTGGCAGATCCGTTCCTCCCGAGATGTGAGGCGCAAAAAATAGGTTGGGGGCGCTGAGAAACTCCTGGCTTGGCGGCCTCTCGAATTCGGCCTCGCGAACGTCGAGGGCGGCGCCGGCAATAGTTCCCTCGTTCAGGGCCTCGATCAGGGCTGACTCGTCCACAATCTCGCCCCTGGCAACGTTAATGAGGTAGCTTGTCGGTTTCATGACCCCAATCTCCGCCCTGCCGATCATGCCGTTCGTCTCCGGCGTCGACTGGGCGGCAATAACGACGAAATCGGCTTCGGCGAGCAGGTGGCTAAGATCAGAGGGCGGAAGAAGAAGGTCCACACCCTCGGCGTCGGCCAGACGACTCGTGATTGAGCGTCTGGTGCCGACAGTCCGCATCCCCAGAGCTCTGGCCAGCCTGGCAACTTCCCGGCCGATGCCTCCGAGGCCAACTATTCCCACCGTTTTGCCGGCCACGGAGCGTAGCCGGTACAGCCGCCTATCATAAGCGCCAGCTTGCTTATCCGCGATAGATCGGGGAAGGTCCTTGGCAAACATCAGTATGGTGGCCAGTACCCATTCGGCGTGCGCGGTGCTGTTCCGGTAGCCGCGAGAGGAGGTCACCGGCACAGAACAGCCCCAGATGTCGCCAAAACGCAGGTTTGAGACGCCCGCCGGAAGCTGATGGACCCATTTGAGCCGTGGCGCCCGACTAATCAGTAGATTAGGAAAGGGGAACCCGATACAGGCCACGTCCGCACTCCCCAGCAAAGCGTCTCGATCCATCTGCTGAGCGCAGTACTGATCATCGTCGACAACTTCCTTCGCCCTGTTGCCAGGATGAAGACGGGCAGTTTCAGGCGGCCAGGTCCGGAGGTACTCAGAGTCGAATTTGCCGCGACCGTCCAGCACCAGAATTCTGGGGTCCACAGCAGCAATTCTCTCCAAATCCGCAGCCGAGGCCGGCCCCAGAATAACAACTTTGATTCTTTCCACTTCTTGACCTCCTAATAAGGACACTGTCGGGCCTTGTTTTTTCCCGGGTGTGAGGCTAGCGGCATGGGCGACCGGAGTCAGGGTCTGCTAGCTTTCGCGATCGCCATTCTAGCACAAAGTCCAGCAAACCTCTATAGCCATCGCCGAAGAAGGCGGTCTTTGCGGGCGACCTGGAGTAGCATTTATGGCTGGTCATGTCAAGCACGACGGGTGGCAGTGAAGGTAAGCCTGTTGGCGCAAACCGGGAGAAGACTCAGGCGGTAAGGAAGGGCGAAGCGAATATCCGCCTCGCCCCTGGTCTTATCGATGAACCTTCTGTTAGCCTTGCTTTGCCGCCTCTTGCTTGTGCAGAAGGGCCCTGGCATCGTCTCCCACTTCCAACTCGAGGCAGTCGACGAAGGTAGAGTAAATGGCCATGTCCAACAAATGCAACTTCCAGTCCTCAGTTGCTTCTGATTTCCGACGCAGATCAAGCAAGTACATTAAACGGTGAATAAAGAATCTTTGCGTCTGACTGTAGGAGTGCCCAAACAGTAGGTCTTCCTCGCCTGAATGGCTATCTAACATGTTCTGGTTCTGTGAGCTAAGATCAAATACGTTCATTTTTCCACTCCTGACGCTATCTTGACGCTACAAACTTCCTTTGTTCAAGTCATCCTCTGTGACTACGTTGCCTGACGACTCACCTTTATTATCGACGCAGATTTCTGGCCGTAAAGTGGTCCAAACAATCAATTTCAAAACGGCCACATCAACCGGAGCTGAAAGGCGAGCGACATGAGTGATGATTGATTGTCCAACTCAATAGTAACAAATATCTGCCATTTCAACAAGTGCCTTTCTTAATCCAACGCTGTCTTGTAGTGATTGCCGTTGGTCCCTCAGCGAGAAGCCCCGTCGGCGTCAGCGACGTAGTTCTATTGGGCCTAGTTTAAGGTGAGTTGATCCGCCGACGGCGGGCCACAGCCTCTCGCCAGTGTGAGGTTGGTAGAGGCCAACTTCCAGCGTATAGATGCCCGATTCGAAATCCGGAGGCAACCCGGGGAGGTGAACGTCCTCGACCATCTCTCCACGTTGCCAAAGGGAAGTTGGTCGGAAGCCCATTTGCGGCTGGCTATCGTGATAGGCAATCAGGTTGCCGGAGTCGTCGACAAGCCGCAGCGAAACTACGTAGTCCTGCTCCATGGTGGACAGCGCCTGCCAAAATAAGGTAACGCGAAGATCGGTGGTCGGTCCCCTGAGACCAGCAAAGCCACCTGGCGCCAAGAATGACTGAAGTCCGGTCGGGCTCGTCCGGGAGTAGCCGAGAAGTAGGAGCCTGTCTCCGAACGCCGTCTCAACGCGATGATCGGGAATCGGCAATGGAAGCGTGGGCCTGCTCTCAATGTTAACGGCGCCGAGTTCGGTTGACCCCAGTGGCGTCTCATCGGTCATGAGACCCAGCCTCAGGACGACAGGCCCGGGCGACGACATACCCGTCAAGCGGATCTCACGCCGCTCTCGGACAATCTCATTCACGCCCCAGGCAGATGTAGGAGCGGTGCCGTAAATGGGCGCCCCCATCTGCATGGCAACGACTTTCCCCTGCCGGTCATGGGCCTCCAGCGACAACTTGAGATCGTCTCGCTCTGGCTGAAGCGTCTGCCAAAACAATGTTACGTCAAGCACTGCCTCCCCATCGACATACGTTGTTTTGGTCTCATAGGAAAGAAGACGAAGCCGGCCAGCCAAATCGACCGGTGAGATCGATTTGGCTGGCACCGCGTCGCCGAACACGTAGGACTGCATAATCGCCAAGACAACGAAAAGAAGTGGGAGACCGGCGAGACCTAGAAGCACCGGCGGTCCGTGAGAATAGCGTTTGCGGATAGCCTTTGTTGCGACCAGCGCCAGGGCCAGCAAAGCAAGGAGGGACAATATCCGGCTGAGCGCTCGCACGCCGGTATCGCCGAAGGAGAGCGATACCTCGTGACGACCCTCCGGAATATCGAAGGTGACGATGCCGGGATCTGTGGATGGATAGGTGGCCACCTCCTTGCCATCCACCCTGGCTTGCCAGCCAGGAAAATAGAAGCTGTGCAGGCGAAGGTGGCTCGGGTTCGGGGCCTCAACACTGGCCGCAAAAGCGTTCGCACCGGTGGGACGAAAGGAGTCAATGGCGATCGCCGCTATTCCTTCCGTTTTTTTCGATTCGATCGCCCCATAAAGAGGCGAGGTAAAGCCGGGCTTTGCTGTAACTGGCAACCATTCGTTTCCGTAGGCCGTTCCCATAACGCCGCTGTCGTATTCGTAGCGGGCCAGAGTTCCCAAGGTGAGGGAGCTATCCGGATACTCCAGTTGCTTGATCTTGAGATCCCAGGTGCCAGCAAGAATGATTGCCAGGCAGGCCAGTGCAGCAACAGGATACGAGAACTTCCCGGCGCGCGCTGCCAACCCGGCTAGCACCGAGGTGGCAAGTCCGACAAAGGAGAGAAGGCGCCAGGGAAACTGGATCATGCCGGCAAGGGGCATCCGTTCCCAGAAAGGCGAAGAGGGCTCGCTAATAAGAAATGCCAGCAGCGGCATCGCCACGAGAAACAGGGACAGCGTCCGCAGGAACTTACGATTGTTCTTCCTGATAAGGCCGACTCCCAGGCCACCAATGGCCATAATCAAGTCAAGAGGCGCCAACTTTGGCGGAAACTTGGCCTGGTAGTCGAAGGTCGGGCGCCACTGGACCAGCGAATCCCAGTCATGCAGTTCACTGCGAAAGGCATCCTCTGTTACCCAGTCGGCGTTATTCGCGGCAACGTATTGTTCCTCCAACAGGACAGGCAACCAGTAAAAAGCCGCCAGAGCCGCGCCCAGGCCGAAAGCGGCTACGCCAAGAATCAGCGCTCGCCTTATCGCTTTGGACAAAAATGAGACAGTCCATACATAGTAGACGGCCAGGATAGGCAAGAAGAAAATAAACGTGACATGGCTAAGAATTATTCCGGCCACAACCAGGGCGCCGGGAATCAAGTAAACTGCTTGGACGCGGCTGGCCAAACGATGGAATAGCCAGAGAGCAACGGGTAGTAGGGAGATAATGGTGGCCTCAGGAATTGCGCCGCGCACGTAGATGTCGGTAAGATGGTAAGGGAAGTAGACATAGGCAATCGACGATAGTAGCGCCGCTGGCCTGGACTGGAACAGGTCCTTGGTAAAAAGATACATGCTGAGACCGGAGACCAGCAAACCTCCGGCAATCAGCGCCTTCATCGCGTCGCCGAAGCTCAAACCTAGAAGATGGAAGCCCTCGGCCAGGTAGTAGGCCAAAGGCGGATAGAAATTGAAAAGAGGGTAGCCGTACCCGAGGGCCAGGTCCGGGGACCAGCGGGGAAACAGGTCCCCCGACCGCAGGCTCGCGTCAAGCTCGACCAGTCGAAGCAGGTGAAGCAAGCCGTCATGGGCCTCGAAGTAGCTGGACACCATGAGAAACCGGAGGGCAGGCAGGGAAAGAAATATGATAACAATAGGAACCAGAAATCTTTGGGGGGATGCGAAGGCCATCCCCAATATTCTCTTGGCAGTTTGGATAATCACAAGCCATTATAGCATTTTTGACCGGCAGGAGCAGCACACGACAAGATGAGGGTCTTGCAGCCCTCCATGTGCGGAATTGTTTGACGCGTTTTTGCGTGCATTGTAGAATCACTGCAAAGAAAGAACCTGACTGACAAAACGTTTGTCAGCGGAGATGGTCTCCAATTGAATCGGAATTGAATGGGGGGTAGAAACCATGTGCGTGTGGTGCGACCAGTACGGAAACGGCGATAAGTGGTACTTCAACCCGGCCAACTACGCCCGGAGAATGTACAAGATCCGCAAAGATGAGGTGGAGGCGACCGGGACTGAGGCAAATCCCCAGGTTGGTGAGGGGGGCATGGCCGGTGGCGCCACCCTTGAAATCATGGAAGCCTATCTGAAAGGCGACCACGAGACCTATGAGAAACTCAAACGAGAGGCTGAGGACAGAGCATGGCGAGTTCATTTCGGCCAGGTGATCACCCTGGAAGAGGTGTTGAAGGCAGCCGACCTGCTGTATCCAATAGCCAGGATGACTTGCTCCTGCCGAAGAAACGCCCTTGGCGTTGCTCATGAAGAGAACATGAGCTGCATCGGCATGGGACCCGGCATGTACAAATGGGAGCGCTGGCCGGAGTCCTACCGGGGTGGAGTCGAGTTCATCACGCCGGATCAACTAAAGGAATACTTGCAGAAGCTCAACAAGACCGGGTATGTGCATACTATTGCCGCCTTTGGCACGCCCTACCTCGGCGGAATCTGCAACTGCGACTACCCGGATTGTGTCTTTATCCGAGACGCAGTGGACTACGGTGTTAGACGACTCTGGAAGGGCCATTACGTGGCCCAGGTCGATCCAAAACTGTGCAACGGTTGCGGCCTTTGCATCAAGCGCTGTCAGTTCAAGGCGCTCACCTTCTCGGGTAGCCGCAATCAGGCCCACATCGATATGAGACAATGCTACGGTTGCGGCAACTGCCGCGCCGTTTGCAAGCCCGGGGCAATTGGCCTACGGGAGAGGGCAAATCTGCCTGCTCTCGAAAGCGTGTGGTAGAATCGGTAGACGGGAGATAAGGGAATAGAGCTCTTCCGTGAACAGGGCTTTGCGTGATGCCGGGACTGTTGACCCAGGTGCCTCTCCATGATAGAATACTAATGGAAAAGCGGCTGCGCTGCCGCTTTTTGGCGCCTCTACTTCGACCGGAGTCAAAGACGACTCACAGGGACCCTGTGCGTCAGATAACGGTCAGCAATGACCTCTATTATGCCTCAACGTTGGCAGTGTTCATACATTTATTCTAAGAGAAACTGAGAAGAGCGGGGATCTTCCCCGGTTGTTTTCCAAAGCGCTTACTCGCAACTTTTCTATTGTTTTCTCTGTTCGGGTGGTGAATGTTTGGTACTCAAGACAGCGCTGAGATCCAGTTCATGGTAGCAATGCACCAATCATTTCCATAAATCGAAAACGGTCGAGGAGGGACGCGGTGACTCGAGTTGACGAACTGCAGAAGAAATATCCAACTATTCCCAGGCAGTACATCATCAGGTGGGACTGTAAGGCCCACGGTATCGCCGATACGGGGACGCTCGATGAACTCGGTATGTGGGTACCGAATGTGGGCTCAGGAACCTACGCGAGCTATGACCACGATATAACGCTGAAGGACTGGGTGGACCTTAAGCCGGGGAGACAAAAGCCAGGGTATGCCTAAGACCGGGCCGATTTGTTCTCCCGGAGAATGGACTGGACCTCAATCACAGGGTTGCCCGGATAAATACCGGGAGCGACCTCGAGGTTAGAGTCGAGGATTCTGGCAAGTACGCTCTCTATCAAGGTGAGGTGAGGGTCGAGGAGGTACAGTACCTGCCGCAAAAGGCGAAAGAAGAACCGGTAACCAGCGCCGGGACGCGGGTGTCGAACTTCGTTAGCCTCACCAGCAAACACTGCTTCTTCATAGCACCTGTTCGATTCTGTGAGTATTTCCCACTCGGGTTAGAATGCAAGTTCTGCAACTTCAATGACACGCAGGAAAAAGCTCACTCAATCGGCCTAGAGCGCTCTACTACGATCAACCTGGAGGAAACGCTCGAAGCTTACAAGATCATGGCCTCTGAGACGAGGTTCGTCGAAGGCCGTTTTGAGTGCGGCGGCCATACCAGGAGTGAGCAGGAAGCCAGAATTCACGCCAATTTTGTCGGGAAGATCGCTGCCGCAACCTCTTACAAACCAAACATAACTGTCCACGCCCAGCCCATGGACCGGAATGATATGCAGAGGCTACGCGACACCGGAGTTGACTCTATGTGTTTCCAAATGGAGATATGGGACCCCGATCTGTTTCCAGAGGTAGTTCCCGGGAAGGCCCGGTACACCGGTCGCGAGCGCTATTTGGAGGCTTTCCAGGAAGCGGTAGACATCTTTGGCGTGGGTAGCGTGGGCTGTGTCTTTGTGGGCGGTCTCACTTTGATTCCCGAGAATGGACACAAGACCTGGCAAGAGGCGCGGGACTCGATGATTGAAGGAAACTCATGGATGATCAGGCACGGCGTGTTGCCTGGTGTTACTCCCTTGCGGCTGCCTCCCGGCGCCCCGTGGGGGAGCGCCGAGAATCGAAAGAAATACCCGCCCACGGACTACTATCTGGACGTGGCACTTGCCCACCATCAGGTCATGTTGGAACACGGCCGCTACGACAAAATGAACAAGCTGATGTGGTGTCCGATAGAGTGCCTCACCAACCGCGTCGGCATAGAACTGGGTGTTTACGAAGTTGCCGGAAGCCTTGCCAATTGGACGGCCGATTGCGTACCAAGAGAAGCGAATTGGCACCTTGATTGGGAGGAACAGCGAAAGTCACTCGCATCAGTCAAATAGGGTGGGAATAAAAGTAACGAGACCTTGAAGGAGGTACCATGAGAAGACATTTTCGATCGCACGGGTTGGCCCTGGTAGCCATTATGACTGGCGTTCTGATCTTGACCGCTTGCGGCTCGACGCCGTCATCTCCGGCAGAATCTGGATCGTCGACGAAGGTGATCAAGCCTGCGGGTAGCCTGACAATCGCCGCCGATTTCCGGGCGGCCACTTTCGATCCCAGAACTGGCACTGCCAACACGTTCCAGAACCTCGCCGCAGGGACCTTCGACTCTCTTGTGGAGTTGACGCCTAATGCCCAGGCGAGACCCGGGTTGGCGGAGCGATGGGAGATATCCCCCGATGGCAAGGACCATACCTTCTACATCAGGAAGGGAGTTAAGTTTCACGATGGCAGCGACCTTACCGGGGTGGATGTCAAGTTCAGCATCGACAGAGGATTGGCTCCTGAAGCCACCCAAGCGCAGGTGCTACAGTGGCGAGCGGCGATAGCCAGCGTAGAATTGAAGGATGAATACACCGTGGTTCTGCACCGAAAGCAGCCGCTGTTTGAGATGGACCCCCTTATCGAGAATCTCACGAGCCTTGCGGCCATCGTGCCGAAGAAGTATATAGAGGCGAAGGGCGACGAGTACTTCGGCGCTCATCCCGTGGGTAGCGGCCCCTACAAAGTCGTGCGCTATGAACCTGGAAACCTGGTAGAACTTGAAGCCGTCGAGAATCATTGGCGCGTTGTGCCGCAGTTCAAGACTATTAAGCTTGTGAATATCACGGAGGAGGCAACTAAGGTTGCCATGCTCAAGACCGGGGAGCTTGACATTGCTCAGATCTCGCCTGATTCGGCGACTGGACTCAAGGCAGCCGGGCTGCGCATGCTGGTTCATGACGGCGGCGCGCAGTATTACATGAATACGTTTTATGATCTGACTAACCCCGACAAATATGCCCTTGGAGACGTAAGGGTGCGCAAGGGTCTGTCGATGTCAGTCGATCGGAAGGAGATGGCCCAGAGCCTATATGGAGGATATGCAGAGTCGTCTGCCTTCTATTATGCGCCAAAGACTGCCTTCTTCTTCGACCCGAACGTGTTGAAGCCGGATCCCTTTGACCCTGAGGGGGCAAAGAAGCTATTTGCCGGGGCTGGCTATCCCAAGGGCTTCCCCCTGAAGTTTTGGGACATTGGTGGTGGCATTGTCACTACCTTCGACCAGGCTGTGGTGGGCTACTTCCGCAAGGTCGGGGTTAACGCCGAACTGGTAGCCATCGAGCAAGCGGCGCTCGCCAAGATGTACCAACCCAAGCACACCCCGCCAATGTGGGATACGATCCGGGCAACCTCTACTGGCGGGGGAGTGTTTCAGTTTGAAAAAATCGCACTTGTATACCATTCCACCCAAAGCAGTTCCAAGGTCATCAGTAATCCCAAATTGGATCAATTGATTGAACAGGTGCCACTGACCAGGGACCCTGCCGAGAAGAAGCGGCTGGCGCTTGAGGCCGCCGTATTGGCGAAGAATGATTTCTCCAGCGTACCGATTTTAGATATGTTCACGCCTTTCGCCCTCGGTCCAAAAGTTGGAGAGTTCGCACCTATTAAGAACATGACAGGTATTGCCGCCTCCCTCGAGACCATAACCCAGGCCAAGTGACAGGGTTAAGGGGAAGATGGAGGAGCGAGATCTCGCTCCTCCATCTTCCCCACGGCCGGTGGGCGCCCGCCTTTTCCCCTTTCGTTCAGCCGGCAATAGGAGAAGCGCCGGGTTTGCCGGTTAATTGTGCTGAGACTCGCTGCGTGTCAACTCTTGGCGCTCTCGATCATGGACGGCCATGTCTCCATCGGCTTTTTTGCGCTCATCGGAGAACAAACCGGGTGAACCTTTGACCGCCATCATTTTCCATCTGCTCAGTTGGTCATGATGAATGCCCTGCTCGGCGGCGATCGGCGTGATGGTCCTGTCTTTCCTCAGTACCTCGTGGACAACTTATGCCTCAAACCAGCAGGGGAAATGGGGGCCCGCGCCGTGCCGTGCCGTGCTGTACGGAGTGGCCTCGAACATGCTACACTATAGGCCGTGTCAGTGGTAGGTGCCATGAATCCGGTAGCTTTCGTCTGTTAGGCGGTGAAAGTGCTAAATCAATGGTCCAACGTTAGAGCGGGGTAGCAAGGAAAGGAGTGCAAATGGCTTCGTTAACACCAACGTACCAGCAATTATCTCTATCGGTTAAATACACTTCGGTTCTCTTCCCCTTAGACACTCTCCAGTTCCTAAGGGCTGTCTCGAAACAAGGATTCATTATTCCTGATTCGATAGAACAGGTTCCGTTTGGCACGAGAGTGGAGATTAGTGGCCTCATCGCGAGAAAAGGGGACATTTCCGTTCGTGTTGACTCAAACAGACAGGTATTGGGGGTACAAGCCCCCAATGTCAATAGTGTTTTGGATGAGATGGACTCAATCGAATCATTGCTGAAAACCGAACTAGACCTAGACAGCCATGCCCTGGCTGACTACTATGAACTCTTGGCTAGTCTTACTATTAAGGCGGGGAGACACCCTCTAGAATGCTGGGAGACTCATTTTGCAGAGGCGCCTATCTTGAATAAGTTTTCTGATGTGCTTGGCACAGATGTCTCTCTGTTTGGAGTGAGGCTGGCTGTTAGAGGTGAAGTACCGAATCAGCCTGATTGGCTCGAAATCCGTATCGAGCCTTCAGTGCAGTCTCCCCAAAAGCATCACTCAGTGCAGATCATCTGTCGTCATTCTCGCCGTGATGAAGTTTTCGCGTTTGGCCGAAAATTGGAAGACACCCTTCGTAACCTCATTTCACTTGTAGAGCAAAAGGATAGCTAGGAATGATGGAGACAGCCTTCCCACAAAGCACTGCGACATTGGCATGTGGGGTAGAGTCAGAGAGAGCAGATTGGAGGCATGTTTCTACCGTCCCCTCAGGGCTAGCCAACCCGGTGGTGATAGGCAAGCCCAAGACCGGTGGCGATGTTGAAACTCACCATGTCGACACCTCTGGGCCCGCAATCTGGGAGCCTGGGCCGTGGCCTGATGCCAGCATACTGTGGCCCACGCAGCTATCCATGGAGAGGGTCGCACCGCAGAAAATCATTAATCCTTCTGCTTGGCCAATGCTCACAGATAGGGTGCAAGAAGCCTTGGGACGCCTTCTTCTGCTTTTAGGACGGGAGGCCAGAAGAAGTTTCGTGCCAGTGAGCAAAATCGAGGTTAGCGGTTTCGTCGATCCGGAGGAGGGCACTGAGGAAGTGGTAGTCACACAGTGGGTAAGAGTTTCCAGACAGACTGCGCTAGAGTATTGGGACAGGTTAGGTCCGAGCGTTGAAGTCTGGGTTGATTTCCTGCCAGAGAGATTGGCGAGAGTAGTTACTGAGCGGATCGCTATCGAGGTGCGGTGTGACATCGATCATAGAACCACTTGATCCTCTTGCGTTTCTTAGCCTTGCGCGGGAGTTGGGAAGTCGAAACGATGACGAGGCAGGCCTGAGAACCGCTGTCGGCAGAGCCTATTACGCGCTTTTCTTGGTTGGCAGAGAGAAAGAGCACGGCGCCATCAAAGGAAGAAAGGATGTGCATAGGCAAGTTATTGAGGCTGTGAAACGACGAAGAGGGTACCGATCTACGGCAGATCAATTAGACACTCTTCGAAGGATGAGGACTGTAGCCGATTACGATTTGTTGCCTGACGATGCCAATAGGAATTGGGCAGATAATTGGTCAAGGGCTCAAGAACTCGTCGATAGAATTCTTCCACGACTGTTGGCTATGTGACTTATATTTTCGTCATGCAGGCATAATCATAAGCACATCCCCGTTCGGCAGACACCGAGCCATCAGCCTTCTATTATGCGCCAAAGACTGCCTTCTTCTTCGACCCGAACGTGCTGAAGCCGGATCCCTTTGACCCTGAGGGGGCAAAGAAGCTATTTGCCGATGCCGGCTATCCCAAGGGCTTCCCCCTGAAGTTTTGGGACATTGGTGGTGGTGGCATTGTCACTACCTTCGACCAGGCTGTGGTGGGCTACTTCCGCAAGGTCGGGGTTAACGCCGAACTGGTAGCCATCGAGCAAGCGGCGCTCGCCAAGATGTACCAGCCCAAGCACACCCCACCAATGTGGGATACGATCCGGGCAACCTCCACTGGC
>JAUSEJ010000946.1 GCA_030650265.1 Dehalococcoidia bacterium
GATGCCACTATAATACATTTCCTCCGCCGGCAACGCAAGCCAGCATATTTGCAATTGGGTCTGGGCGACCTCGTAATTGGCCTAGTACCCTCTTTCCCAATCCACCCGATTGACTAGATCCTCACCTGCGAGGAATCTCTCAAGGTTCTGGCAAAACAACTCGATGCCGTTGTTCGTTGGCAGGTCCGTAATGCCTGAGATGTGAGGCGCGTAGACGAGGTTGGGAGCGCAAAGGAACTCTTTACTTGGCGGCCTCTCGAATTCGCCCTCGCGAACATCCAGGGCGGCGCCGGCGATGGTTCCCTGGTTTAGCGCCTCAATCAGGGCTGGCTCATCCACTATCTCGCCTCGAGCCACGTTGACAAGGTAACCCGTCGGTTTCATAGATCTCAGCGCCGGACCGTCGATCATGCCGTTCGTCTCCGGCGTCGATTGAGCGGCAATAACTACGAAATCGCTTTCGGCCAGTAGTTGACCAAGATCGGAGGGCGGCAAGAGCTCGTCGACACCCTCGGCGTCGGCCAGGCGACCGGCAACTGAGCGCCTGATGCCAATCGCCCGCATTCCCAGGGCTTTGGCCAATCTGGCAACTTCTCTACCGATGCCACCTAGACCAATGATTCCCACGGTTTTACCGGCTAGCGAACGGGGACGATAAAGCACCTTGTCAAAAATGCCGGTTTGCTTGTCCGTGAAGGTTCTGGGAAGATCTTTGGCAAACATCATCATGGCAGCCAAAACCCATTCGGCGTGCGCAGTGCTGTTCCGGTAGCCGCGGGAGGAGGTAACCGGCACTGAACTGCCCCAAATATCCCCATAACGGAGGTTTGAGACGCCAGCCGGCAGTTGATGGACCCACTTCAGCTTCGGTGCCCGGCTCATCAGCGGATTGGGGAACGGGAACCCTAGGCAGGCCACGTCCACGCTCGTTAGCAAGGCGTCTCTCTCGAGCTGTTGAGATCGATACTGGTCATCGTCGACAGCATCCTTGTCCCTTGAGCCAAGGTGGAGGCGGGCT
>JAUSEJ010000962.1 GCA_030650265.1 Dehalococcoidia bacterium
GACCCACGCACTTCCGGGAGATCGGATATGGGCCAAAACGGTAAATTCGTGCCCGGTAGCATAATGGACAGCAGCAGGCGGCGAGCGGCGCCGATGGTCACCAGCGGCGGCTACCGGCCCGGCAGCATCATTCTTCGGCAGCGACAGCGGGCTGAAGGGGTCGAGAGATCGTTGGGAGGTCAACAGTCTACCGACCAGAATCCTGAAGACGCCCAAGCTAGCGCCTAACATTTTGTCCTAGACGTTCCTCTCTCTAGCGGCGTACATCTTCTTCGGATCTAGGGCTTGGCCACTGCCTCAGGCAGTGTAAGGCCTGGCGGTCGGAGAAGTGGCAATATGTGCGGTCCTGATCGTCAGTCGTCAGCGGTGACCCCTGGTCTTCGTAGGAGCCATAGCATGATCAAGGTCAAACTATATGCTACCTTGGCTGAGAAGTCGCGCCTGAGAAAGAAGGACTTCAAGCTTCCCGCGTCCGATCCTCTCAGCGTTCGAGATATCGTCAAGAGTGAACTGCCTCAGGGCTGGGACGAATACGTCATGGCCATCGTGAACGGCCTTCACGTCGACCTGGACCAAAGCGTGCGGGACGGAGATGAGGTGGAGCTGATGCTGGCTGTTCAGGGAGGTCGCTAGCTCTTAGGTGTCAGCCTTCGGTGTGGGCTAATCATTTGTCGGGTTCTTCATTTTGAATGGCTTCGAACCGCCCTTTTTCGAGGTCCACGCCTTGCTGGAGAAGGGCGATAGCCTGGTCAATCCTCGCCATGGTGCGCTCCCGGCCGAGAACTAGCATGGTTTCAAAGAGTGGCGGCGCTACGGTGCGACCGGTAGTCGCTACCCGTAGGATGCCGAACAACTGGCCGGTCTTGACCTCTAGCTCCCCGGCTAACGGCCGTAAAGCGCCCTCAAGCGACTCGTGATTCCATTCCGCCAGTCCGACGAGCCTATCACTTGCTGCCTGCAGCGCTCCGTGGCTAGCGGCAACGGTGAGGCCCTTGGCGACGAGCAACAAGGGGTCGTACTCGAGGTGCTCGATGAAGAAGAAGTCGGTGAGTTCAACTATCTCGTCTAGCTTCTTGATCCTCTCCTGAATGTGGGGCACTATTGTCACCAGATACTCACGGGAGATCGGCCTGGGCACGGAAGGGGGGAGTCCCCGATCGAGAAATGGCAGGACCCGACCGGCAAGATCCTCCGGCTCGAGCGCGCGGATATACATGCCGTTCATCCAGTCGAGTTTATCCATATTGAAGATCGACGAGGTATGGCTGATCCGGGTAATGTCGAAATACTTTACGAGATCCTCGCGGCTCATGATCTCGGTCTTGTCGTCCAGGGACCAGCCGAGTAAGGTCAGGTAGTTGAATAGGGCCTCGGGGAGATAGCCCTGTTCCCGATAGGTCAGCACGTCGACGGCTCCATGGCGCTTGCTCAGCTTGCTGCGGTCTTTGCCGAGGATGAGTGAGATGTGGACGTGCTCGGGGACCTCCCAACCAAGGGCCTTGTAGGTCAGGATATGACGAGGGGTGCTGCTAATCCACTCTTCGCCCCTGAGAACATGGGTGACTTCCATATAGTGGTCGTCCACCACGACGGCCAACTGATAGGTGGGAAAACCATCAGACTTGACCAGCACGTGGTCGTCCAGCACGGCATTCTCGAAGGTGATCTCGCCCCTCAGGACGTCAACGAAGGACGTTTGGCCGGTCAGAGGCATCTTGAAGCGGATCACGTGGGGCGTCCCGGCTTCCTCCATTTTCGCCCGCTCCTCCGGACCTAGATCGCGACAAAGACGATCGTACCTTGGCGGCTCTTTACGCGCCGTCTGGGCCCTTCGCTGCTCTTCCAGGCGTTCGGACGTACAGTAGCACTTGTAGGCCCAGCCCTTCTCTATTAGCTCGTCGGCGGCCTTTTGATAGAGATGCAGGCGGAGAGACTGGAAGTAGGGAACGTGGGGGCCGTCTACCTCCGGTCCCTCGTCCCAATCGCAGCCAAGCCAGCGTAGGCTTTCGAGTATGTTCTCCAGTGCGCCCTCGACCAGGCGCGCCCGGTCAGTATCTTCAATGCGGAGGATGAATTGGCCGCCCGTATGTCTGGCGTAGAGCCAGTCGTAGATGGCGGTTCTTATGTTGCCGATGTGCGGTCTGCCCGTTGGGCTGGGGGCATACCGCATTCGCGCCGGTTTATCCATCAAGGTCTCCTTCAACTAAAACCACTGTAGTTGCATAGGATTATAATGGGACATTGGATGGGAAGGCAAGCATCCTTGGTGCAACGGGGAACGGTTCAAACACAAAGGCACGAAGACGCCAAGTATTTGGCAGGATGCTCTCTGTGTCTTAATGACTTTGTGTTTCCAAGGTCGCCGGCCATTCCGGCTCAGGAGGATGGGTGCCTAGCTTCTCCAATTCGCTTGTCAGAAGCGAACCAAACCTGTCGAGATTTATCGGCAGGATCTCGATGTTAACCTGAGCGAAGTCGAAGAATGCCAAGACCTCTTCATCGGTGTAAGGGGTCACGCCGGCGTCGAGGATGATGATGCGCCCGTTGAAGCCGAAGTTCTGTCTGGCGTCAGTCTCATCCCATTTCAGGCCCTGCTCAATGGCCCGTCGCCAGTGCTTGAGCCAGGCCGGGGTTGAGAAGAACGTGGTTGCCTCGTTCTGAAGCTCCCGCAGGCGGGCGGCACCCAAGAGCGCCTCGAAGCAGTTGTTCATGGGGAGTCGTACTGCCTGGTATGGTTCGAGAATGCCGTCGATGTCGGGATGGCACCTGCCGATGACCACCAGCGTCTTGTCGGCCAAATCCGCGGCCCGCCTGAGCAGAACGCT
>JAUSEJ010000967.1 GCA_030650265.1 Dehalococcoidia bacterium
AATGCATTCCAATCTCCGGTTCGGATAGAGTCGTCGGTGAGCATTATATCACGTGCCAGCAAACGAAGTTTACTCTCGTTTCTTGCCCAGGATACTGGTGAGAGTTCTGATATCTTCTAGTTCCTCGAGATTGGAGTGCATTTCCAATGAACGCTGGACGTCTTCCTCGGAGAGAGCCTCACGGGCGCAATCGCAGTATTTGGCCTCCAATTCCGCTCTGGTTAGAGGCATGGCCGGGTTGCCTTTGGGGAAGGCTACTGAATGGGAGAATTCTCGGCCATCCTTCAGCTTCACGGTTACGATTGTGGGATCCTCTGCATCGTCAGAACCCGGTCGAAGGTTGCGCTGTACCCTGGCAAGTAGGGCTCTAACAGATGGGCGTCCAACCTGCTCGTCCGAAAAAGCCTGAAGTCCCACTCGTTTGTCCAAGATGGCTGCTACCACGGCGTACTCTATGCTGAACTTGGCCTCGAGGCCGGTGACCGGATTTGTGTGGATGAGGCTTTTCGCCACCCTCTCCGGCATACTGCAGATCACCGCCTCCACCGCGTTCGGTTCGATCTCCTGGTTTAAGACAATGTGGAGTATGGCGTCCAGACCGCGGTGAATTTCGTAGCAGCATGGATAGCATTTGAAGGCCGGCCTAAGAGCCAGAATATCGTAAGGTCTGCCGAGCCCATCGATAAGGGGTTCAAGAGTGGCCTGGCCGCGACCGCCAAAGGAACTAAGAAAACCCTGGGGCCCGTCTATGCTCGTAACGCTGGCTGTGAGACCCTTTCGAGCAAGCATGGCGGCTAACACGCCACTTCTGGCGGCATGTCCGGCTTGAAAGGGCTTGCTGTCGCTGCCGAAGTTCTCCCTGAGGCCCGATGCTTGAGAGGCGGCGATCCCGAGAGCCATGCAAGCTTCGTTTGGCGAGAGGCGGAGAATCTTGGCGCTGGCCGCGGCTGCTCCCATCGTCCCGAGGACCGCGGTCGGGTGCCAACCCTGCAAGAGGAACTGCTTGCCCATGGCCATGGCTAGTTTGTTCTCGACCTCGTATCCCAATAAGTAAGCAAGGACGACATCTCGGCCGGAAGCGCCTAAGTATTCGCCGAGGGCCAGGGCCGCTGGCAAAACCGGCACACTGGGATGGCCGTGCATCGTCCATGTCACATCGTCGTAGTCCAGGGCATGGGCCATCGTGCCGTTCGCCAGAGCCGCCAGAGTTGGCGATGTCTTGATGCCGGTGCCCAGAATGCACGACAGGGGGTTACCACCGAGTTCTTGCACAAGATCCAGCATGGCCAGGCTCGACGGCTCGCGTAAGGCGGCCAAAGTAACTCCGACGCAGTCGAGAATAGCCTCCTTGGCCACCTCAATGGCCTGCGCCGGCACGTCGTCAAACCCTGTCTCGCTCACAAATCGAGAAACCCTCTCCATCACGTTCATCCATCTTGTCCTTTCAAGATAATTGGATCCAAGCGCACGGTTCTTACCACGGAGCCACGGAGCCACGGAGCTGAGCTACGGGCTTTTTGTTTGTTTTCATAAGTAGCGCAATTGGCCCCGACTTGATTGCGACTTTCACACAAAGCACAGAAATCTCCGTGCCTCCCTGGTGAGAGAACCTTAATCACCGACCGCGGAAGTTGGGCTTGCGTTTCTCAATAAAGGCCCGTTGCCCTTCCTTCAGATCCTCGCTCGACGCGCACTTAATGACGAGCGAGGAAAG
The DNA here is from genome assembly GCA_030650265.1 of Dehalococcoidia bacterium. Next base: position 1,715 of record JAUSEJ010000967.1, read on the forward strand.
CTCAGCCTCCTCGTCGGCGCTCAATCGGCGAAAGCCCGTGAGCTTGTTTATGGTAGTCTTCATACCGCTGACTGAAAGCGGCGCGTTCGCGGCGATTTCCTGAGCGACGGCGTAGGTTACGGTGGCAAGTTCGCCGGCCGGCGCAAGGCGATTGACGAGCCCCATCTCTTTGGCCCGCCTGGCGTCGATCAAACTGCCTGTGAAGAAGAGTTCTTTGGCCCCGCCCACGCCCACGAGGTCTATGAAGCGCTGAATGCCGTCGTGGTCGTACATTACGCCTAGCTTGGCGGGCGTCATCCCCAGCCTGGCGTCTTCGGCGGCGAAACGCAGGTCGCAAGAGGCGGCGAGGTCGCAGCCGCCGCCGACGGCGAAGCCATAGATCATGGCGATCACAGGATATCGACAACGCCTTATGCTATTTAGTGCTGGACCCAGAACGGACCGGGAGGATGCAGATCTTCTGGCATTTTGGTCCGGCTCGGGAGTGGAAGCGGCCCTGGTTGAGATCCTGCCGATGTCGAAGCCACCGGAGAAGGCTTTCTCTCCCGCGCCCCGGATCACGACCGCCCGGATCTCGTCGTCCTCATTGAGCGCTTCCATGGTCTCGACTAACTCAGCCAACAGCTCCGGGTTCAGGGCGTTGCGATGCTCCGGTCGATTTAAGGTGATGGTACAAACCCGATCCTGTTTCTCGACCAGGAGTAACTTCTCCGTCATTCAGTAAACCTCCCAAACCATTAACGTTATGATTCCAAACTCTAGCGCGCTTTCTCGATCCTGAACATCAGCTCTTCCCGATGGGCTTCTTCTTCTTCCCTCAGCCTCCGGATCTTCTCTTCCGGGTACTTCAGGAGTTCGGCGAGGATCTCCTCGTTGTGCTGACCGAGGAGCGGCGGTGCAGTGTACTCCTCGACAATGCTATCAGGCATCTTGATGGGATTGCCAACAAGCCTCACCTCACCCCCGAGGGGATGTGGGATGTTGACGATCATGTTTCGGTGCAGCACCTGGGGGTCTATTACCGCCCGGTCGATCGTGTTAACCGGCGCGGCCCTGACGTCCTCGGCGTAGAAGAGTTGCAGCCAATCCTCCGCGCTCTCCTGCATTAGCCTCTCTTGAATGGCGTCATCAAAAGCTTGCCGATTGACTACCCTCGCTTCCTTTTCTACGAAGCGGGGGTCATCAATCATCCAGTCTAGCCCCATAACCCGGGCCAGGCGGGGCCAGGAGGGACCGATAACCAGCCAACCATTCTTGGTATTGTAAGCCCGAAATGGAATGACGGATAGGTGGCTCGTCCCCATGGCATGTGGCACCAGGCCTGAGCAGAAGTAGTAGCTGATGTAGTAGGTCAGATTCGATATTTGCCCATCGAGCAGGCCGATATCCACCCGCTGCCCTACCCCGGTGCGCTCCCGTTCGTACAGTGCTGCCATGACTCCATGCGCTCCGAACGCTCCACCCCACAGGTCTGCCTCGGGCGGTCCTGGCCGGATGGGAGGACCACCGGGCTCGCCGGTGACACTCAACACTCCTGATAGGCCCAGGGCCATGAGGTCGACGGCGCCTCGTTCTCGGTAGGGGCCGGTCTGGCCGAAGCCGCTGACGGAGCATGAGATAATGCGCTTGTTGATCTGCTTGAGTGTGTCATAGTCAAGCTTCAGCCGCTCCATAACTCCTGGCCGAAAGTTATCCCAGACCACATCTGAGATTCTCACCAGATCGTAGAAGGCGTCCCGTCCGGTGTCCGTGAGCAGGTCCAGAGTCATGCCCTTCTTGTTTCGATTCATGGCCATGAAGAAGTAGCTCTGGCCCAGGTGAGTCGACTGCGCTAAACCTTCCTTGCGGGTCCTATCACCATCGGGTGATTCGACCTTGATCACTTCGGCGCCAAGGTCCGATAGAATCATGGCTCCATAGGGACCGGCGACTGCACTAGAGACGTCCAGGATTCGTATGCCTGAAAGAGGCCCT
>JAUSEJ010000969.1 GCA_030650265.1 Dehalococcoidia bacterium
GGAGCGCGATCGACTACCACACCGACAGCCCAATCCATCCCCACTGCGGAGCCAACCTTGGCTTCTCGCGGGGTGACCGCCAATCTTCAACTTGCCATTGTTGATCGTAACGGCGATATCTCGCTAATCTCCCACGATGGCACCGGCAAGAAAAAGCTCATCGACGGCGAACAGTGCCCTAAGCCGATCAAACTAATCTGGTCACCAACGGGGGATAAACTGGCCTGCCTTAACAATGAGCACATCGAAAGCCAAATCTCAAGGTACGAGGTCGTGATTGTCGACGTCGAGGGACAAATGCTGGGGAAGATTGGCCCACTGGATACATTTGCCTGGTCATTCGCCTGGTCTCCTTCCGGTCAGCACCTGGCCTACGGCGTTGTCCCCCCCGTGACACCTCGACCATTGGAGACCTACTACGTAGCTGACTACACAGGAAAGACCATTGCGCAACTTAAGGGTGGAGCGCGATTGCTAACTAACGACCTGTTGCAAGGTATTCAGGGCAACCTGATCTGGTCGCCTGATGGCTCCATCCTTGCCTACAACGCCGATTCCGAAGAGGCAGCAGTCTACGATTTGAAAACCAAGCGAACGATGGGCCTTGGAAAGGGCACCAACCGGCCCTTGGCCTGGGTTATGGACGGCAGAGCACTTCTGGTCGCCTCTAAGTACGAGTATGTCGATATGCTGCCTCGGTATGAGGTCCTTCTGTTGGAAGGATTGGATTTGGCGACGGGTCAGATGAGAAGAGTGCCGGTGCTCGACAATAGCAATCGCTTCTGGCTCTCGCCCGATGGCAATCGCGCTGCCTTTCTGCATCGAGACCGCCCTCGCCAGATTTTCGCCGGATTGGCGATGCTGGACTTTAGCTCTCTCGCTGTGACCCCCATACCGGATTCCATTATTCGTGCCCCGAGCGAGACGATTCCTTACAACCATGCGAGATTCTCACACGACGGCTCATATTTCGCCTGGGCCGACTGGGATGGTGGGAACACTGACCTCTATATTTCTCGTGCGAACGGTTCCGGAATGAGCAAAATGGTTAGCCTGTTCGGCATTCCGGCTTTCTCACCCGACTTGACGAAAATCGCTTATGGCAGCCAATCAATGGTCAAGGTCCTCAATCTCGATGGAAGCGGCGCGGTCGAGATCGGACCAGGCGCGCCATTCGCTTGGCGTCCATGATCGCATACGATATGTGAATTAGGAGGTTCCTGACGTAAGTGCGCTCAAGACTTATCTTGGCTGGCGTTGGTGTGGTATTGATCCTCACTAGCTTCATTCAGCCGTTCACCTATGTTCCCAACGTACTCGGTGCATATTACATCTTTTCCGGTGGCTACGATTACGATCCCCGCTCTCCCTTCGTCAATCGTTTCGCCAGCGGCGGCCCGCCGGAAGCCACACTGCGACCCCAACTGGAGCGGCTAATTGGCGCCACAGGTCTCGATCCGTTGGATGTCGCATCACCTCTTGCTGCCTATGAGTTCCTCTATGCTGACTTACCGGGTCGCAATGGATTTGGCGCCTGGGTCAAGGTGCGGATGACCTATGCCGATGGAAGCCAGCGCACCTACGATATCCCGACTACCCACCGCCTACATCATTTCGACTCCTGGCTGTTTACGGGCTTGGACCGGCTCTTTGCCGAGCACGTGCCGCTGGGAGATATCCCGTTTGGGACAACTACCGACCCAGTACGATTCAGCAGGGTCGAGCGACTAGACATCACAGAGACGGCCCACAAGCTCGGATCCGGCGTGATGCCAAGCTGGACGAGTGGGTACGTGGGCTGGGGCGATCCCCTTCCGCTTCGCTGGTCACCCAAAGGCGACGCCTTCCTCGCCAACTGGGGGGTTCCACCATCCTTCCATCCCTCAATACGTACTGAATTATGGCTGGTCACTATAGATGGCGGCGAGCCCGTTCGCGTTGGCACAAACGTCGCCGATTTCCGGTTCACGCCCGACGGCGAGCGCGTCCTGTTCTCGCGGCGCGACCGAAACCGAGAAAGCGAGATCGTTTCGGTCAATCGAGAAGGGAAGGATGAGCAGGTGCTGGCATCGACCGACAACGCCAGCGGGATGTTTGACATAGCTGACGGGAGCCTGGTTTACGCAAATCGCGATGCGGTTTGGCGACAACCCCTGTCTTCGCAATCGCGAGAACCAGAGTTACTGCAGACCTTATCCGGCGCCAAGAGCGACTTTGGCTGGTACCAGACGGCCTTTCGTCTCTCGCCCGATGGCGAACGCCTAGCCTACGTCGATCGCAGCCATCTAACGATAGCTGGCTAAGAGGATGGAGTGGAAAGGAAAGTGGAAGTTGACGCTCTTGACCTTGATGCCGCACGCAGTGGGCCTGACTCGGGTTTCTTCGGCCCGGCGGTTCCTATCGATGTTCCGCGGGCGTGGGCTGTGGCGTGGCGATCCGATGGGAAGCGGGTTGCCTTCGTGAGGAGCGTAAGGCGCGATAATACCGATGCAGACCTTATTCTGGCTGACAAAGATGGCAATCTGCTGTGGCGCACAACTGTATCCAGTGACGGCGCCTACGTCGGAGAGCCTCAATGGACGCCGGATGGGCGTTGGATCTTTGTTCCTACCTTTCCGAGAGGAGGACGGAGGATAATCGCTGTCGAGGCCGGAACCGGTCGCGCTTTCGACTTGAGTCAGTACCGCTGGGATGCCTATTTCAGCCTGTCGCCCAGTGGCCATGAGTTGTTGTTGTCGAATGGACGAGGTGGATATTGGAAAGCAACACTAGATTTCGAGTAGCAGCTACTATTCGCCTGTTCTTTGTCGGCGCTGCGCTGCCCGTAGTCCTGGGTGCTATCTTCTTCACCACGTTCACGTCCCGAGCACCCGACGACGGATCATCAAGTAGAGCGTCTATGTCCGGAAAATCACCTTATAGCGCTTCACGCGTCTTAGGCGAGGCTCAGCTTACGCGGGATATGGATGTTTCGGCGCTCCTTTCGCCTCTGACCGGAACGAGATTTATTGCCGCCCACTACGACCAAGTAAAGCCCGGGGATAGGTTTGGCCGGGCGAAGCTCTGGCTTATCGATCTGGACGGCCCGGCGAAGGAGTTGGTAGAAGGCTCCATTCCCTGGGATCGAACACGACCCGATAGCGTAGTAGCAGTCTCTCCTGATGGCGGCGCCGTAGCTTTCATCACCTTCGAGGGAGAAGATTTCCTTCTGAACGTTATGAACGTCATGAGTGGAGAGAAACAGACATTGCTAAAGGAGACGATTAACGAGCCTATTGGGCCAATCATCGCTTGGACTGAAGACGACCAACTGATCTTCCAAAAAGGCAACGTCTACGATAAGAGCGGCTTCCTCTGGCAGATATCGCCCGATGGCTCGCGTCTTCAGCAGTTGACCCCGCAAACTTTAACATGGCGGGCGGGAGACGAGCAGCTTTGGGGCTTCCCCTCGCGAGATGGGCGCCATGTCCTCTACGATTACTCCATATACCCTCGCTCAAATCCTCAGCTAATGGTGACCGGAACCATCGAGGCAGGGCCTAGCGTAGTAACCAAGACCTTCTACGTTGAGCCCACTGGCGGGGGAGAACGCCGTCAGATCGACGGCGCCCCGGCCTTCCCTCAGTTCAGCAGTAAAGTGCCCCTACAGATGTCCTGGTCGCCCGACGGGAACAAGCTTCTGATTGTCCGTGTTCAGCCATCGCGAGCGCTTAGCCTCATCGCCGTCGACGTCCAAAAGGGAGGCGAGACCACCGTGGTCGAAGATATATGGAGCCTTGGCACTGCCCCGTTCTCGGTGGATTGGTCGCCAGATGGAAGTCATCTTGCCTTTTCTGCTAAGGCGGACAAGATGGGATCAGGCGGCCTCTACGTTCTGGATACGAATGGCTCTGGCAAGATTGAACGGATTGGCGACGCCAGCAAGGAGTACAGCTATCCGAGGTGGCTTCCCGATGGCTCCGGTATCCTCTTCATCCGAGACGGAGACCTATGGCTCGCCATTCTCGATCCGGGAGAAGAGTCCAGGGATACTGTCAAGGATCGGCTGAGGACACTGCAATCTAGCCCATGGCCTTTTGTGCAAAGTCCCAGGCCCACGCCTCCTCTCCCCACGGGAACTGTGCTGCCAAAGCCCATTTACTTCCTTGGCGAGCTAAACGGCTTCACCTTCTTTGACAATGCCAAGAGCGACCAGTCGGCCAGCTCACTTCTTCGATCCCCGAAGTGCGTCAGCACTAGGAACGGAAACAACACCAGATACGTAAGAGAGAATGAGTGGCGAGGCTCAAGGCTCGATTTCGCCGTTACCTATCTCCCACCTGACGTGAAGCTGCAAAGCGCCACTGCAAGCGCCTGTGAAGATGATATTGTCGTTCTCGAAAAAACGTACGATAAGTACATGCTCAGCGTTATGCGCATGGCGGGTCCGCCTTTCGACAATGCCAATGCACCGCGTGAACGCATGGAATCTACTACAATAGGCGGCCGCCCCGCTGTCATCGTTCACCCCGAAAGAACGAAGGGGCATGTGCTGATCTACCTGCGCGACGGCTTTAGCCTCTGGAAAGTTCACGGTTTCGGGTTAGACCAGGAAGAAGTTGTGAAGGTCGCGGAGGGACTGAAGTAGAACGCCGTAACCACTATCTGCCACGAAGGGGAATTTGAGGAATGAGTGAATCTTGTGAATACGGACCGAAGTCCGAAGACAATCTAACTCTATGAGGAAGAGACGGATAGTTTTCCCAATTCTAGCAGGTCTAACCATCTCGGGCCTGATCGCGGC
>JAUSEJ010000971.1 GCA_030650265.1 Dehalococcoidia bacterium
GTTGCCCTGCACCGCGCTGTCTATCTGACACGCGCTAACCCTGATGCGCGGGTGTTGCTCACCACATTCTCTGACACACTAGCGAGCGCCCTCCGAACCCAGTTGAGGCGCCTGATCAGCAACGAACCGAGTCTGGCCGAACGTTTGGAAGTACACTCCATCAACGCCATTGGACTCCGTCTCTCCAAGTCCCTATTCGGACCAGCGAGTCTGGCGCCGCGCGAGGTCATTTCCGAATTGCTTGATGAGGCGGCTAAGGAGGTCGGGAATCACAAGTTCAGCCCGCCGTTCCTCCTTGCGGAGTGGGAGCAGGTTGTGGATGCCTGGCAGTTGGACACCTGGGAGTCCTATCGTGATGTGATGCGACTGGGCAGAAAGACGAGGCTGCCAGAGCCTCAGCGCGCCGCCCTGTGGTCGATATTCGAACAGGTGCGTGCCGGACTTGAATCGCGAAACATAGTCACCTCGTCTGGTATCTTCACCAGTTTGGCCGGACGTATTGCCAGCGGTAAGACCTCGCCATTTGACTTTGTTGTGGTAGACGAAGCACAGGACATTAGTGTCGCCCATCTGCGTTTCTTCGCCGCTCTGGGTAGACAACGCCCCAATGCGCTCTTCTTTGCCGGAGATCTTGGCCAGCGCATCTTCCAGCAGCCATTTTCCTGGCTGTCCTTGGGTGTGGATATTCGGGGAAGATCCAAAACTCTAAGAGTCAACTACCGCACGTCGCACCAGATCCGCATGCAGGCGGACCGTTTGTTAGGTCCGGAAGTGTCCGATGTCGATGGCAATATTGAGGAGCGCAGCCACACGGTTTCGGTGTTCAACGGGGCAGCGCCCGAGATACTGGTTCTGAAAAGTCAGGATGAAGAAATCGAGGTTGTGGCCAAATGGATTTCAGAACGGGAGAAGGAAGGCATCGCGCTACATGAGTTCGGCGTCTTTGTTCGATCGGCGGCGGAGCTGGACCGCGCCACGGCAGCCGTGAAGCGAGCCGGACTGTCATTCAAGATTCTGGACGAGAACGTCGAGACAACCAGCGGCCATGTCTGCGTAGGCACGATGCATCTTGCCAAGGGCCTCGAGTTCCGGGCGGTGGTCGTGATGGCCTGCGACGACGAAGTCATCCCCTCACAGGAGCGTATCGAGACGGTCGGTGACGACGCTGACCTGCAAGAAGTCTACGACACCGAACGCCACCTACTCTACGTTGCCTGTACGCGGGCGCGAGACTATCTGCTCGTGACGGGAGTCGCGCCGGCATCGGAGTTTCTAGACGATCTCCGGGTCTAATTATCTGGCTCGACTTCTTCGTCTACAAGTCTCTTGCAGGCTGTTTCCAGTGGCCCCAATTTGCTCTGAATCACGTCCCAGATGATAGGCAAATTGATGCCGAAATACTCATGTATTAGCATAGGCGACTTCGCCTGTAACAATTGGCTTTAGACGCGGCTTCAACGAATCACTCAAGACAAGATCGATGGGTCTCCCAAGTTGATCCTCAAGAAAGAACTTAAGATCCATATAATGGTCGAAAGTGGGACTTGCCATGTCAACCAGTAAGTCCACGTCGCTTTTGTTACCGGCAGTGCCGTGTAGAACAGACCCGAACAAACCGATGCGTGTTACGGAAAAGCGTGTCTCGAGGTCTCGTTTGTTTTGTTTGAGAAAATCCAGAACTTGTTCACGTTGCAACACGAACTGACCCCCTTCGAATTCAACTTTGCCGCGATGCGACCACAGTCGACGCTTCGACTATCCTTTTCCGCCGCTAGCGTTTTGGTCCGATAATACCGACCTGGCTTTCATTATACGATGTTCGGCTAGTGTGTCAACAGGCCGGCTAGTTTTCGAGGCAGGTAATCTCCTTGACAGTCCAAGCCCCTTGTGCTATATTCTCAGCGAAATTGCCAATACATAGAGACTTTGAACGAGACTAGTAAGCCCTGAGCGGAGTCCAGAGAGTCGGGTTAGGTGGGAGCCGATACTAGGCGCAGGGGCTGAATGGACTGGGGAGTCGCAAACCGAAAGCGTCCTTCTGAGAAGGATCGCGAGTAGGCTTTGCCGGAGTAGCCACCGTTATCAGGGCATCGGGTATCGAGACCCTTTCTCCGTACCCGCAAATGAGTGGTCGATAGCAGGAGTTCTATTATGGCCGTGCTATCGGCAAGAAGGGTGGCACCACGAGGATCGCCTCTTGTCCCTTTACCGGGCGAGAGGTTTTCTGTTTTTGTGGGGCCAAGAAGATGATTGGCGCCCAACTAAAAAGAGGAGGCAAACGTGGAAACCAAGATTCTGCTCAGCGAAAAGGAATTGCCGACTTCGTGGTACAACATCATCCCGGACCTTCCCGTGCCACCGCATCCGTATCTCCATCCGGGCACCGGACAACCGATCGGGCCGGCCGACCTCGCGCCTCTTTTTCCGATGGAGCTTATCAAACAGGAGGTCAGCGGCGAGCGTTACATCGAGATCCCGGAGGAAGTTCAAGATATCTTGAAGCTATGGCGCCCCAGTCCTCTGTACAGGGCACATAGGCTGGAGAAGGCTCTGGATACTCCGGCGAAGATCTTCTACAAGTACGAGGGTGTAAGCCCCGCCGGGAGCCACAAGCCGAATACGTCGGTGCCGCAAGCCTATTACAACTTCAAAGAGGGCGTCAAACGGATCGCTACCGAGACGGGGGCAGGACAGTGGGGAAGCGCCATGGCCATGGCCTGCAACTTCTTCGGCCTTGAATGCAAGGTATATATGGTTAAGGTAAGCTATTTCCAGAAGCCCTATAGGCGATCGCTAATGGAAACCTGGGGCGCCTCGGTTGTGGCAAGCCCCAGCATGGATACGAACGCTGGCCGTGGTATTCTCGCGGCTGACCCGAACTCTTCCGGCAGTCTCGGCATCGCCATCAGCGAGGCGGTCGAGGACGCGGCCACGCGAGAGGATACCAAATACTCTCTCGGTAGCGTCTTGAACCATGTCCTCATGCATCAGACGATCATTGGCCAGGAGGCCATACTGCAGATGGCGAAGGCCGATGTCTATCCTGATCTGGTCATTGCCTGCGTCGGTGGCGGCAGCAACTTCGCCGGCCTCGCCTTCCCCTTCATCAAAGACAAGCTGGCTGGGAAGAAAATCCGAGTGATTGCCGTTGAGCCCGAATCGTGTCCGACCCTGACGAAGGGCGTTTACTCGTTCGATTACGGCGACACGGCCATGATGGCGCCGATAACTAAGATGTACACTCTGGGCCATACGTTCGTGCCACCGGGAATCCACGCGGGCGGCCTCCGCTATCATGGCATGTCGCCTCTCGTTAGTTCCCTCTACGAGCAGAAACTCATTGAGGCGGTGGCGGTACACCAGAACCCAGTCTTCGAAGCCGCGGTTAGATTCGCCCGGGCGGAGGGAATCATTCCCGCTCCAGAATCCGGGCATGCCATTCGGGTGGCCATCGATGAGGCGCTGAAGTGCCGCGAATCTGGAGAGGCCAAGACCATCCTGTTCGGCCTGAGCGGCCACGGCCACTTCGACATGGGCGCCTACGATTCCTATTTCGCGGGGAAACTGGAGGATTTCGCCTATCCCAAGGAGATGGTGGAGGAAGCTCTTACCCACCTCCCGAAAGTGGGATAGGCAGGCTGTTTCAACCGCGATATTGGCTTTATGACATAGAATTCCGGCTAAAGCCTCGACGTCCTTGAGTTTGGCAGGAAGTTGAGGCTTTAGCCGGTGCGGGTTGTGCCGCAGACCATTTTGTTCGAGGAAAACAGTAGTAGAGGCACCTATCGGGCGCTTCATCTGTCTGGCAACGAGGTGACAAACGTGACCAAAGGGAGATTGATGACGGGGGATCGGCCGACGGGACGACTTCACGTCGGACACTACGTCGGCACCTTGGAGAATAGGGTGCGGCTTCAGGACGAGTAT
>JAUSEJ010000985.1 GCA_030650265.1 Dehalococcoidia bacterium
GTGTGATAATCTTCTTGACGAAGTTGTTGCCAAACCGGCCGAAAAGCCAGGCCGTGCGGACGATGTAGAATCGTGATAGCAGGGTTCTGACAAAGTCCTCTCCGGCGAGTTTGGATAACCCATAGGCGTTGATCGGATGCGGCTGGTCGAACTCCAAATATGGCGAGTCTTTGCTGCCGTCGAAGACTTCATTGGTGGAGATGTAGAGCAGCTCGGCGCCGGACCGCTGGCATCCCAGGGCCACGTTGCGAGTGCCGAGGGCATTAATGGCATAGCCCCGCTCGGGATTCAGGGCGCAACCATCGACATCAGTCAGAGCTGCCGTATGAATGACGAGATCGGGTTGGGCCTCCTCTATGATATCGATGATGCGGAGGTCTCCAACGTCACAGTCCAGAATGGTCAAGGGAATCAGGACATGGGACGCAATAGCCTGGCAGATCTCGGTTCCGAGCTGCCCATCGGCGCCGGTTACGATGATGCGCAAAGTCATACCTCATCCAACTATCTATTGGCAAAACAATCGATTTCCCCGTAGGGGCGGTGCCCCCGCAGAGGGCACGGGGGCGCCGCCCCTACGGAAGAAACGATAAATTGCTGCGGACATTATACACTTACCCGGTCCTGTACACCAAATTGCGCATTGATTTATGATCGCTTGAAAGGTATACTGGATCTTAGGTGATAAATGAACCAACTTGACCCGCGGCCAGAACCATCAGCCCCTATATACTCGCTGCCGGTGGCGCAGGTTTATGAAGCCTTAGGTACGAGTGCTCGGGGATTGTCCGGGGCAGAAGCCGGGCGGCGACTCGTTAAGTATGGGCCTAACGAGATCAAGGAAGCCCGCAGTACACCTTTGATTCTCAGGTTCCTCGCGAATTTCTATCAGGTCTTCGCTCTGCTGCTATGGGTCAGCGCCGCCCTTGCCTTCGTTTCTGCCTCTACCGCACTCGGCTGGACCATTATCGCGGTCATTATCCTCAACGCGGTCTTCTCATTTATTCAGGAGTATCAGGCGGAGAGAGCGGTCGAGGCGTTGAAGAAACTCCTGCCGTCCAAAGCGCGGGTCATCAGGGACGGCGAAATCAAGGAGATCCTCGCCCGGGATCTGGTGTCGGGCGACGTCATCGTGCTAGACACCGGCGACCGCATATCGGCCGATGCTCGCATTGTCGGCGAGGTTGAGCTAAGGACAGACAACTCACCTCTAACCGGCGAATCGGAGCCGGTGCGGCGACACGCTGAACCGGAGCAAGTAGGGAAGGTTCCTCTCAGCGAGCTACCGAACCTCGCCTTTGCCGGAACCTCGGTCGCTTTCGGCTCGGGCCAAGCCGTGGTCTTCGCCACGGGAATGGACACCCAGTTCGGTAAGATAGCCTGTTTGACCCAACAGGTTAAGCTACCTCCAAGCCCGTTGACGATTGAAGTCCGCAACATTGCGCTACTGATCTCGGCGGTTGCCATTGTCGCCGGTATCCTTATCTTCGTCGTCGGCACAGTCATGGTCCAGATGTCCACGCACAACGCCATGCTGTTTGCGATCGGCATGATCACGGCCAATGTGCCCGAAGGTCTCCTGCCCACGCTGACGCTCGCCCTGGCGGTCGGCGTAAGTGCTCTCGCCAGGAAGAATGCCATCGTCAAGAAGCTTTCTGCCATTGAGACGATGGGGTCGGTGACGACGATCTGCACCGATAAGACGGGGACCCTCACCCAAAACGAAATGACCGTGCGGGAAATATGGCTGGACAGCGAGACCATTCATGTCATGGGAGTCGGTTACGGGCCGACCGGAGGCTTTGCGACCGACGATAGTCCGTTACCGCCGGCGGGCCTGGATAAGTTGCAGCTAATGTTACGCGCGGCAAGCTTCTGCAATAACGCCCGTCTCATCCCTCCAGCTAAGCCGGCGGACAAATGGGGGATAGTCGGCGATCCGACCGAGGCTACCCTACTCACTCTGGCCAGAAAAGGGGGCCTCGACTATGACAAGGAGCTCGAGAAAGCACCGCGCGTCTACGAGTTACCGTTTGAGTCGCGCCGTAAGCGGATGGCCACCATTCACCGGGAAGATGGCGGCTTGGTCGCTTACGTCAAAGGAGCCCCCAAGGAAGTCCTCGGCATCTGCTCTCAAATTCTGCTTAGCGGCCAGGCCCGGCCTTTGACTGATGCTTTGCGGCAAACCGTCGTGGAGAAGAACGATGATTTCGCCTTGTCGGCTTTGCGTGTCCTTGGCGTGGCCTACAGACGGTTGCCGGATGGGAGCGATTTTCGTTCGGTGGAGCAAGTCGAGCGAGACATGGTCTTCGTCGGGCTTATCGGGATGATGGACCCACCCCGTCCCGAAGTTGCCGAGGCAATCAGAGCGTGTTATCGGGCTGGCATCAAGATATTCATGATAACCGGCGACTATGGCTTGACTGCTAAGACCATCGCCACGAAGATTGGCCTGGTGAAGGGGGAAGGGACGCGTATCGTGACCGGCTCGGACCTGGACCGGCTGTCGCCTGAACAATTGCGGGAGATCTTGAAGGCCGGAGACGTGATATTCGCCCGCGTTACTCCCGAGCATAAGCTCAACATTGCCAGCGAACTGAAGAATCTTGGCGAGGTCGTGGCTATGACCGGCGATGGGGTCAACGACGCGCCAGCCTTGAAAACCGCCGATATCGGCCTGGCAATGGGAATCAGCGGCACCGATGTAGCCAAAGAGGCGGCGCAGATGATCCTTGCCGATGACAATTTCGCTACTATCGAAAAGGCGGTCGAGGAAGGCAGAAGGGTGTACGACAACATCCGAAAGTTCCTTGTTTACATCTTCGCCCATCTCGGACCCGAGGCAATCCCATTCGTGCTATTTGCGATTTTGCCAATTCCTCTGGCCATAACGCCGATGCAGATTCTTGCAATAGACGTGGGCACGGAGACTCTGCCTGCTCTTGCCCTCGGCGTCGAGCAGGCAGAGCCAGGCCTGATGCAGCGACCGCCCCGATCTCGCAGCGAACGCCTGGTTACCAGGTCATTGCTCTGGCGCGCCTACCTTTTCTTCGGTATAATCGAGTCGATCTTCGTGATGGGAGGGTTCTTCTGGGTCCTATACCGTGGGGGCTGGACCTGGGGCATGCCGTTACTTCCAGGCGATCCCCTTTATCTACAGGCCAGTACTATGGGTTTTCTGGGAATCGTCATGACGCAGGTAGGCACCGTCTTCGCTTCCCGAACCAGCAGAGTGTCGGTTTTCGCGGTGGGTCTATTCAGCAATCGTTGGATTCTTTGGGGCGTGGTGTTCGAAATAGTGTTCACTCTGGCTCTACTTTATATACCCACGCTCGCCAACTTCTTTGGCATGTATCCACTCGGGTTTGAGGAATGGGCGATCGTGATATTCTTCGGCCCCCTGGTGTTTCTTGCCGATGAGTTGAGGAAATTAGTCGTGCGACGCGGTGAGCGCAAACCGGAATAGAGGTGATGCTAATGCGAGTAATCATCGTTGGCTGCGGGCGTCTTGGTTCACTCTTAGCGGGGTTACTGTCGACCGACGGACACAAAGTGGTAGTCGTCGACCGCGACGCCAGTGCTTTCAAACGACTCAATAGGGGATGCAAATGTACGACGATCGAGGGCAATGCCTTCGATCAAGACATTCTAAAACGGGCCGGGGTCGAGACCGCCGATGCTTTTGCCAGCGTGACGGCGGGCGACAACTCAAACTACGTTCTAGCGGCCATGGCCAGAAATCGCTTCAAAGTGCCGAGGGTCGTAACGCGAATCTACGATCACAGGCGGGCCGACATCTTCCGGCGCTTGGGGGTGCCGACCATATCTTCAACCGTCTGGGGGGCCAACGAGATCCGGGAGCTTCTGACTTCCATTGGCTTGACCAGCGTGCTCGCTGTTGCCAATGGCGAAGTACAGGTGGTCGAAGCCGAGATAGGCCCGTTGTTGGCCGGCACTCAAGTGAAAGATCTGGAAATAGTGGGAGAAACTCAGGTTGTCGCCCTCGTTCGGGGCGGCTCGGGGCTTATTCCCCGTCCTGAAACTCGTTTGGTTCGGGGTGACAAGGTGCTTGTCGCCGTTTTGGCCTCGGCGATGTCGAGACTTGAGGGAATGCTTTCACCTTAATGCAGGAGGCGAAGATATGTTCGTAGTGATCGCTGGCGCTGGACTTGTTGGTCGCTATTTGGCCGAAAACCTGAGTCGGGACAATCATCGGGTGGTGATCATCGAGAAGGAGCCAACAGTGGCCAAAATTGTTGCAAAGGAGCTTGGCCTGGCCGTGATTGAGGGAGAGAGCGACAATCCTAATACCCTCGATCAGGCTGGCATCAGAGGCGCCGATGCATTCATCGCTGTGACCGGCGAGGATGAAGATAATCTGGTCGCCTGTACCCTGGCGAAATTTGAATTTCACGTCACCCGGGTTATGGCCCGCGTCAATAATCCGAAAAACGAGTGGATGTTTGGCAGCGACATGGGGGTGGATATTGCCGTGAGCCAGGCTATGCTAATGGGAAAGTTGCTGCAAGAGGAGGTGACACTTGGCGACCTTGTCACTCTTCTCAAATTGCGTGAAGGCGAAGTCGCCCTTGTCGAGAAGCCCATTGCCCAAACGGCAAAGTCGATTGGCCGCCAGGTCAAGGACCTGGGCTTGCCCGAAGATGCGACGATTGTGGCGGTGTTGAGAAAAGGCAAGGTGCTGGTGCCCAGGCCCGACCTATCGCTGCAAGTTGATGACCGAGTCCTCATCTTGACGGCGACGCACTCGGAACAGAAGGTCGCCGCCGCGTTGAGCTAGCCTGGTCCACCCGGGGGAAGGCGCAATTCGCATTTCCGGCGACTATGGCTATTGAGTTCCGGCCAGAAATGATCTATTATGTGTCCATAGCGATCCGTAGGTCAGATTGAAGGGGAGGTACGAGGTACAATGGGACTTATCTTCGGTCTCGTCAAGTTAGTCTTCGTTTTGGTAGGACTGGTTGTCGTTGCGGCGGTAGCTGGCGTGGTTTACGTTGTGGCTGTCCCGGCGGATACGTCCCAATGTCCACCGGTTACGCCGACCAGCGCCACAGCGGGTTCGATCGGTGACGCTCTGTCTGCCAGGGGTGTCGTTGATATCTCCAACGGCGACGCCACTGCTGTCGGCAGAGGGTGGGTAGGGTCTACTGTCAATGATTTTAGGGTGTGTTTTGACCCGAGTGCGGGTCACGCTTCTGGCGAACTCAAGATGGGCCCGGCAAAAGTTCCGTTCTACTTGAGTGCTACGGGCGCCGACCTTACCGGCAGGCATCCCCAGATTCTTGGTTTGAGCTTTCATTTTAGTGGGCTTGGTATGGACAATGTCCCTGACTTCGTCGCCGGTCCGGCCCAGTCAATGCTCACCACTTTACTCAGTGATAATTTGGGCAGTATCCAGCTTAGCAAGAAGTATACGTCCAAGTTTGCCGAGGGCAAAGTTACAGTCCAGGCGCAGTGACCTTGGGTAGGAGCCCACTTTCCACCATACAAGTCAACGTGTCTGGTGTAATAGACCAGTGATTGAGCAGCCTTCTCCATCGAATAGGCCGGGTATTTCGCGGTTCTTCGCGCGCGGTAACCCGGCCCTTCTTGAAATCATTCGCGGCTTGATCCGACGGGACGGGAAGATAACCTTCGCCGATTTCATGGACCTTGCTCTGTATCATCCCGACTTTGGCTACTACAACTCAGCACGGGAGCGGTTCGGCAAGCAGGGAGATTTCTTTACCGGCCCGGAGACCCATCCCGTTTTCGGCGCCCTGATAGCCTGCCAACTCGAACAGATGTGGCAATCCCTCGATCGGCCCCGTTCGTTTGCCGTAGTCGAGATGGGAGCGGGGGCGGGCGCCCTGTGCCGGGACGTCCTGACCTACGCCCGATCCAGTTATCCCGCGTTATTCTCTGCCATTAGCTACAAACTGGTGGAGAGCAGCGCCGTCTCGGTCCAGAGACAGAGAGCCCTGCTAAGAGCGAGTCACCTCCCGCTACGTTCGATAAGGTGGTATCCTTCGCTGTCTTTGTTGCCTCGCCGGCCGATCGTCGGCTGCTTTCTGTCCAATGAACTGGTCGACGCCTTTCCCTTTCATCGCGTCATCAATGATCGGGGTGAGATCAAGGAGATCTACGTTGGCCTCGCGGGCGATGAACTGGTGGACGTTGTGGACCGGCCCTCTACACCGGCTATCGTCGACCATTTCCAGTGGGTCGGGACTGATCTGCCAATAGGCTGTCAGGCCGAGGTCAACTTGCGCTCTGTGGATTGGATCAGGGAGGTCGGTCGACGTTTGCAGAGAGGCTTTGTTCTCACCATCGACTACGGTTATCCTGCCGCCGATCTCTACTCCTCAGTCCGACCGCGGGGCACCTTGCTCTGCTACTACAAGCACTCCTACCTCGAGGATCCCTACGTTCGCGTCGGCCAGCAAGATATCACAGCGCACATCGACTTCACTGCCCTGGCCAGGGCGGGCGAAGAGGAAGGACTGGCGCCGATCAGTCTCACTAGCCAACGCGATTTTCTCATTTCCCTTGGCCTGCCAGCCTTCGTTAGTGAACTGAAGCAGAAGGGCCTGGGGGCCGCTGAATACAGGGCAAACTTCCTGGCCCTCGAGGAACTGGCGAACCCCAACGGCCTCGGCCGGCTCAAGGTGCTTCTTCAAAGCAAGTGACTAACTTGTCAATAGGCGTTTAACCGGCCAAGGTCTAATAGAAAACCGTGCCGCCGCAGACGTTGATGGACTGACCGGTCACGAAGCTGGAGCATTCTGAGCTGAGAAAGACAGCCATGTTCCCGATATCTTCGATCGTGGCCATCCTTCCCAGGGGTATACTGGCGGCAACTAACCTTGCTCTGGCCTCCTCGACGGACACGCCCCAATGTTTGGCCTGGGCGACGCCATAGTCGTCTAGACGGGTCGTATCGGTGGCGCCTGGACAAATGGCGTTTACGTTGATCTTGTAGGGAGCCAGATCCAGAGCCACCGATTGAGTGAAGCCGACGATGCCAAACTTGGAAGCGTTATAGGCGGCGAAAGTCCGTATGCCCTTCTTGCCGGCGACAGAGGAGAGATTGACGATCTTGCCACCATGGCCCTGCTCAATCATCTGTCTAGCCACGTTCTTGGTGAAGAGGAACGTGCTCATAAGATTGGTCGTAACGACCTTCTCGAATAGCTCGTCCGGCAGATCGACAATAGGTACGCGATCGTTGCCCCGGGAGAAAGCGGCATTGTTGATTAGAATGTCGATGTGGCCGAAGCGCTCGATGGTCGCTTGCACTGTCGCCTGAACGTCTGCCAGTTTAGTGGCGTCGGACGTAAGAGGCAGAACTTTTCTTCCCAGAGCCTCGATCTCTTCGGCCACGCTCGCCAGCCCCCTCCACCCGGCCTTCTTCTCATTATCGGGCAGACTATCAGGCGTACGCGCGGTGCCGGTGATGACAATGTCCGCCCCCGCTCTGGCGAGAGCCAGGGCGCAGCCCCGTCCGATGCCTCTAAGACGCGCTGCTCCGGTAACGATGGCGACCTTTCCTTCCAGGTCGTACATGACTTTCCTCCTGATCTATTGTAATTTGACTACCTCACCGTGTATGCAAAGAGGACTTACCGATCCACGGGTCATCTATGTGTTTGGAATGATTAGCGACTTTCCGACTTGGAGCAGGGTAGGGTCGAGATTACCGTTCGCCGCCTGGAGAGCCTCGACAGTTACGCCGAACCTGATGGCGATGCCCAGGAGAGTATCACCGACCTGTATAGTGTAGCGCAGAACGCCGGGTGTGGGCGTTGGTGGTACCACCGTTGGCGGTACAGCCGTTGGTGGCACAGCCGTGGGATTGGCGGCAGCGGGGGTGGCCTGCGGCTGTGCTTGCGGCGTGGCCATGATCGTTGCAACGGGAGTGAGATTCTGGGCGGCGCTAATCCCTGGCGGACCGCTGTAGTCTTGATTCGATCCGCCGGACATCGACCGGTAGGCATCCCAACCTACCTCGAGGAGGACGGCTAGAATGGCAAGAGCCAGGGCGCCGCGAAAGAAGAAAGGAGAGGGAAGGCTCTCATAGGCCTCGGCCCGCCGTTCCACCTCATCCTGTTCGCCACATTGAGCGCAGAGCCGGTTGCCGTGGGAAGGACAAAAAGCCTTTCCACAAACGAGGCATTCTCCTTCGGCTTGCTCTCCACACACATAGCACTTTGCTGCCATTCCGTTTGCTTCTCCTGTTTGCCTGAGCGCCGGATGCTACAAGATAATAGCGTCTTTTCCGCCCGATGTCAATGAAGACTTGGTTTGGCGATGGATTGGTTGGCACGCCGAGGGTGGTAAGTGAGAACAGACCGACCCGGTCTCGGAGACCGGGTCGGTCTGAGGCTTGAACTCCACGATTTACCGGATGAACCACTTAAGCTTCGGCGATATCGATGCTGGTGATCTGGATGTCCTGGGCAGGGGAAGACATCTCGCCCATGGCACTGACGCGGACGGGCGTGCTGGCGATACTGTCCAATACCTCAAGGTCCGCTTTGCCCGAGACCTGGCCGAAGATGGTGTAGTTCTTCGGCAGCGCATAGTCGGCGTGCATGATGAAGAACTGGCTGCCGTTGGTGTTCTTCCCGGCGTTGGCCATGGCTACAGTTCCCTTCTTGTAGTCCCGGGTGACCGGCTCGTCGGCAAAGCGATATCCCGGTCCACCGGAACCGGTCCCCGTCGGATCGCCGGTCTGCGCCATGAAACCCTTGATGATGCGATGGAACTTCACGTTACTGTAGAAGCCGTCGCGTGCCAGGAACACAAAGTTGTTGACAGTGTTGGGTGCCTCGCCGGGAAGAAGTTCGACTTGAATGTCTCCCACACTCGTATGCAGGGTCGCCTTGTAGCTCTTCTTGGGGTCGACGGTCATAGGCGGGGGTGCGTTATACTGTTTGGGCAATCCTTGTCCTCCATCTACTGCAAAATTGGCCGGATTCAATCATAACCTACGCAATCCGGAAAAGCAAACGGTGCCAGGCATGCTGTATGCTTGCTTTCTTGACACGATGATCGTCATGTCCTATAATCTAGGTCGGGTCTTCTACGAGTGTAGCTCAGCTGGAAGAGCAGCGGTCTCCAAAACCGCCGGTCGGGGGTTCGAACCCCTCCACTCGTGCCACCCCTTTCTATGGTTCGATGATTTACTCGAAATCGCACCCTTCTTTACTCACGATGTCCGGATCGTTAGCCGCTGGCGGCCCAAGAGCCAATCGGTCCATCTTTGTGGCCGCCGTTCAAGACGATTCACTGTTGGCTATCGTCTCACCCTTGGTAAACGAGACCCCTCTCCCGAACGTAGTCTTCCTACCGATCGTCGTCAAGGCCGAGCCCACCCCCACTTCGACGTCAACGGCAACGCCTAGCCCTGCATCGACCTCCACACCAGTGCCAACGTCAACGCCCCCACCGGGAACTGTGGCCACGATAAGTGATGATTTGAGCGACCCCACTTCGGGATGGCCCGTCGATAATTTTGTTGGGTGGGCATCGTTCGCTTGCTTGAATGGCGAATATAGAATCCGCCTCCTTACTTCGAGCTATGCTGGCGGGGCCGCCCCGGATCCCTTCATTCGCTTCACAGATTTTCACGTCGGCGTCGATGTTCGGCTGCCATTCGGAGATTCAACCAATCTTGTCGGGTTGGCTTTCGGCGTTTCGAGCCCCCAGTGGGATTCGTTCAGTTCATGCTTGGTAGGTGATGGGATCGCCAGCTTCTGGACCAAATCTGGTTCCCAATGGGCGATGTGGAATTTAGCTTCTTCAACCGTCAATTGGGCCGATCGATCGAGTCATCGTCTTGATTGGTGAGGGTGGATACCAGCATTGACTGCTACGTGGACGGCGGGTTGGCCATCAGTAGAACGGTTGCCTCAGGCAGTCGGCTCGGCGAAGTCGGGCTCATCGTCCAGTCCACCAGTGAATGGCCCGCCGATGCGCGATTCGACAACTATTACGTTTCTGGCCCAACCGTGGTATTCACGCCAACGCCAACACCACAACCCGCCGCCAAGTGCTCTTGACAAAGATCCCGGAGCCTGTGGTATACT